>JAPOKD010000084.1 GCA_029977825.1 Planctomycetota bacterium
AAAACTCACAAGCTTTGACAACATCCGACCTCATCGCCTGCCAAACCTGCTGAAAGACAAGAACCCCACAGGAAAAACATGGCGCATGATCGATGGCGACTGGACGTGCGAAGACATGAGCTGAACAGGCGCAACTTGATTTGTACAGTGAAGCAATCCGTTCATTGAAACGCGTCTGTATCGACGCACGTATCCTGTTTGGGAAGTTTACCCCAGTCAAAATACTCAATCACGGAATCGATGTTTTCAACATTCGTCTGCTCGTCAATCAACCCTGCGGAAATCGCAGCCCATCTGATAATTTTCATTGGTGAGACACCCCGCTCGCGGTACAAGCTAAGGCGTGTGTCTCCGTGTCGCTTGGCAAGTCGCCTGCCATCCGCCCCACAGACCAGCGGAACATGGGCAAAGTGCGGAATATTTAATCCGAGCGCGGAATAAAGTTCGATCTGGCGAAACGTACTGGCAATCAGGTCATTACCCCGTACAACTTCGGTGACACGCATCGCAGCATCGTCGACAACAACCGCGAGTTGATAGGATGGTTCCCCACTTTTCTGAGTAACAGGAAACGCACCGAGTGCATTCGCTGGAATGCATTCGCGGTACCCAAGAACCAAATCATGAAATTCACGCGAGTGGTCGCCGGCCCGGAACCGCCAGCAATAAGTTCCTTCCTCCGGCAGCGGATCCCCTTGCTTCCAGCCTGCACAAAAACCGGGATAAACGGCGGGTTCATGATCAAAATGTGGCGCCGACCCCGCCAACTGAATATCTTTTCGAGTGCATGTGCAAGGAAAGACCCGATCCGTTCGGATCAAAGTTTGCAGAGCTTCGCGGTACAACTGCATACGTTCCGTCTGGATATAGGGCTCGTTGGCCCCCCCCACATCAGGCCCTTCATCCCAATCCAGATTTAGCCAGCGCAAATCATCAATGGCTTGCTGCGAGGCCCATGATTTTACACGCGGCGAATCAACATCCTCAATTCGAAGCACAAGCCTGGCGTTCGCTTTTCTGGCAGACCAGTAGGCAAGTAAATAGGTTCTGGCATTTCCCAGATGCTGGGCGCCCGTCGGTGAGGGTGCGAATCGTCCTGCACTCATGCAAACTCAATTTTGAAAACTTTCAAACCTCAACGGCAGCCAGCATTTGACGGGAATGACGCTTGGCAACAATACAAAAGAGGGACCAGGTCCGGTCCTGGTCTCAGACCACCGTACGGTAAATGACGCCGCTGCAACGGAAAACGAAGACTAGAAGTCAGCGTTCCCAGGGGTTCGAGGGAAGGGAATAACGTCACGAATGTTCCCCATCCCGCTGACATATTGAACGACTCTCTCGAGCCCCAATCCAAAGCCAGCATGTGGAACCGTTCCAAATCTCCTCAGATCGATATACCAATCATACTCGCTCTGATCCAGTTCCGCTTCCGCCATTCTCCCCTGCAGGACGTCAAGCCTTTCCTCACGCTGACTTCCGCCGATAATTTCGCCCACCCCAGGTACCAATACATCCATCGCTGCCACGGTCTTTCCATCATCACTGACCCTCATATAAAAAGGTTTGATGGAGGAGGGATAATCCGTAAGTATCAAAGGCCCATCGACATGTTTTTCAGTTAGATAGCGTTCATGTTCGGCCTGCAAATCAGTACCCCAGCTAATCGGGTACTCAAAGTTCTCACTGCAGGTGGTCAGAACATCAATTGCCTCGGTGTAAGTCATGTGCGAGAAGGGCTTTTCAACCACGGATTGCAACTGTGCAATCTTTCCTTTTTCAATTCGCTGATCAAAGAACTGCATATCCTCTTCACATTCATTCAAGCAGTCATTGAAAACGCGTTTCAGGAAATCCTCGGCCAACTTCATATTGTCGGCCAAATCAAAAAAAGCTGCTTCAGGTTCGACCATCCAGAACTCAGCCAGATGCCGACTGGTGTTGCTATTCTCCGCTCGAAAAGTTGGCCCGAAGGTATAGACTCGCCCGAGTGCACAAGCGTAGGTCTCAGCCTCAAGTTGACCACTAACAGTCAGGAAAGTCGGTTTATCAAAAAAGTCGTAAGAGTAGTTCACGGGACCGCCACTCTTGGCCAACATTTCGAGATCCAATGCAGTGACTCGAAACATTTCACCTGCACCCTCACAATCACTGGCGGTGATGATGGGCGTGTTGGTGTAGAAGAAACCATTCTCGTGAAAGAACTGGTGAATCGATTGACTGATTTGATTCCGCACACGAGTGACAGCACCAAACGTATTGGTCCTTGGTCGCAAGTGCGCCCATTCTCTCAACTTTTCAAAAGAATGACGCTTCTTTTGTAGCGGATAGGTATCTGGATCTGCCCACCCAACCACACGAAGGGCGGTGGCGTGCATTTCAGTGGCTTGCCCCTTGGCAGGCGACTCCACCAACTCACCATCGATTAGCACACTACAACCAGCAGTCAACCGCTGCACATCCTCCGCGTAATTTTCAAGCTCTCCAGGCACAACCACCTGCAGATTCCCAAAACAGCTTCCATCATTGATCTCAAGAAAGCTGAAACCACCCTTGCTGTCACGCCGGGTCCGCACCCAACCACGCACTTCTCGATCAGGCCCCACAGACTCGACTTGCCGGGCAGCATTGACTGGAATCCATTGGCTCATAACTAAGCAGCCTTTGCTTGTTTTTGCAGGAATGAAACAAATCCGATGACTAATAGAACCGCCAAAAACACCAGTGCGACAATTCCAATCGGGAAACCATACATCTTTTTCCCGTAAAGTCCCCAAGCAGATGCGAACGCAGAAACTACGGTTCCGAGGATCATCAAAGCGTTCCAGACAACACGTTTCGAGCCAGTGGGCATTGCATCACCAAGCACGCTTTTTGAGTTCATAAGAAGCAGGAATGATACATAGGCGATCGGTAGCATGGCTCCGCCGATGACCGATGTGGGAACTGCCAATGCTGGCGCCGCAGCCCCCCAGACAAATGGCCCAAGGACGCCAACAGCAGGAATGAAACTTCCTATCCGATGCATCGTGCCTTCGGCAGGTACATTCAGCAGCTCACAGAAGGCGAAACCATTGATGAGCATCAGAATAATGATGGTTGAGACTGCCATGCCGAGCACCCCCACACCGAACACGGTTTGGGCAATGGTGTCGCCGACAAGCGGTTCCAACGTGCCTGCCAAGGCATTGTTGTTGCGTTTAACCAACATTGCAGCCACTTTCTTGTCTGCCTCAGGCAAGGCTTCACGGGCGGCAGGTAAAAGTTCGTCAGAAATATTTGGATTCGCGTACTGCACCCTGTCATCCAAATAATCAAAGTAGGCCTGTACCTCCTTGGCCGAGTCATCACCTGCCAGTACCTTCTTCATCACGTCATCAGTCTTCCCGTGAAACTGACTCGCCGCTGCGATCACAACACAGCCTGTGGCTAGAACAAAGGGCACAATCAATCCAATGGAAAGATCAAAAATCGCCAAGCCACGCTGACGAACCCCCCAACCTTTCCGCAGCATCGAGTAGGGGAGAAGAAAAGTCATGTTGATTCCTACTGCCGTTGCAAACGCGGCAATGATCACATCCTTCTGAGTTCCAGCAACCTTGGTGGTCCACCACTCCCTCGCCTCTCCCGTTTGTTGAATTTGCTCAGCGAGCACTGGGACAGGCTCAAAGAGGAAATTCAACTTCGGGACAAAGCCAGCAAATATCTGTCCCCAGTCAATCGCTCCCTTCATGCTCAGGGCAAGCACAACACCGAAGAATGACAAAACAACAATGCCTACCATTCCCTTCAAAATCAGCTCGAAAATTTTGATTCCTTTGCTACCTGAGTTGTAAAACCAGACAACCACCGAAGCAACGCACAGAATGGCAACTGCAACGATGACCTTGCCCCCTGGATTCCCGAGAGATGGCACAAGATTCTGCTGCACAGCTGCTGTGCCCAACGCAAATTGCGGCAGACACCAAACGATGTTCGCCATCATGGTTGCGATCAGCCAACCCCATGCGAGAACCGGACTGATCCGGGTCTTAATGGTGTGAAAAGGACGTTCTCCGGTCGAAAGCGTGACGTAGCTGATCGCACTCAGCATCACGACACCAAGAATCATCGCGACGGGCTGCAGCCACATCATCTCGGTCCCCATCAACACCCCCAGGTACAACGCCCCTGCAAGCGAACCACCGCCGAGGGTGATCGCACCTTGCAGCCAGCCGGGTCCTGACAAGCGTGTGTAAATCGCAGCCTTACCAAGCAGTCCTGCTGTTTGCGCTTCATCCAATAACGCTTCTTCGCGAGAAGTAGCTGATTGTTCATCGTTCATGAGGAGACCACCAAGACTGGGTAAAAAGGGGAGGGGAGGGCAGGGAAGAGCCGATTGAAAACCACTTCATGGCGTAGCAGGAACCAGGGAGATGATACTGCACCAAGTCGCCCGCCGTGGCAAACCCAGTCGATTCAGCTCTCAACACGCTGCAACTCAGACGATCAAGCCAGCGCTGAGGAGGGCTTCTATGACGATTTGTCATACCACCGCTGACTTGGACATGCCAACGAACGTTCACTCGCGTTCTGCAAGATAACGCTCTGCATCCAAGGCTGCCATGCAACCCGTGCCAGCAGAAGTGATTGCTTGCCGATAGTAGTCGTCAGCAACATCGCCGGCCGCATATACACCTTCAACACTCGTATTGGTGCGGAACGGCTTGGCCCACTGAATGTATCCTTTCTCATTCATTTCAACCGCATTGTTGAGGAACGAGGTATTGGGGGTATGACCAATCGCAACGAACATCCCGCCAACTTCAAGATCGCGAGAAGAATCATCTACGGTGCTATCGATCCGTAATCCATTGACCAATTTACCATCGCCACGTACTTCACCGACCGTGCTGTTCCACAACACCGAGATGTTTGGGTGACTCAGGGCTCGTTCCTGCATCACCTTGGATGCCCGCATCTGATCACGGCGGACAATCATGTAGATCGTATCGGCGTTCGCCAAGTTGGCGAGATAAGTGGCCTCTTCGACCGCAGAGTCACCTCCGCCCACCACCGCCAATGGCTTACTACGGTAAATCGGCAATGCACCATCGCACACAGCACATGCACTGACTCCTTTGTTCTTGTATTCTTCCTCAGAGGGGAGTCCAAGATAGTTTGCCCGAGCTCCTGTCGCGATAATCACAGTGTGAGCTTGAACGGCTTCTCCGGATGCAGGTTTCAGCGTGTGCACGTCTCCCGAGAAATCAACGCTTTCAATGTCATCGCTGATGACCTCAGTTCCAAAATTCAACGCTTGCTGCTTCATCAACTCCATCAGCTCAGTTCCCTGAACTGCGTAATGGGGCTGACCATCCTTTTCATGACCGGCGGGCACAGGAGGTAAATTGTAATGTCGATCTTTCGCGACAGCAGACTCAACAAACGCACGAATATTGCCGGCCGGAAAACCAGCAAAATTTTCAACTTCCGTGGTGAATGCCAACTGCCCCAACGGAATCATTTCCGGTTTATGGGTTCCCTCGTAAAGGAT
Organism: Planctomycetota bacterium; assembly: GCA_029977825.1. GTDB lineage: Bacteria > Planctomycetota > Planctomycetia > Pirellulales > Pirellulaceae > Rubripirellula. The sequence continues at coordinate 5,537 of JAPOKD010000084.1, forward strand.
TGGCTGCAGATTGGCTCTCGCTGCATAAATGGCGGCTGACCAGCCGGCAGGGCCACTGCCGATAATTATCGTTTTCGCAATACTGTCCGACACTTTCGCCGTACTCCGTCCAAGGATGGTCTGTGAATCAATCTGCAGGACAATCTCATCTGTCACCTGCAATCGCGTTAGTATAAGGTTCGCTGGCGCTTTAACCACCGCTGGCGATTTCACGAAATTCCCGGCTGTCTGGCAGTTCCGCCAGCACAACCTGCCACAATCCCTGCCCCCAACACCCAACCCCCTCAGGAAACCACAGAATGACCACCTTGTTGATCGCTCTCGGAGCGATGGTTGGATACGTCATTGCCTACCACACCTATGGTCGCTGGCTTGCCCGAAAGATTTTTTCGTTGAATCCGGCTGCCTCTGTGCCGAGCATCGAACTCAATGACGATCGAGATTTCGTCCCCACAGACAAATCCGTTCTGTTCGGGCACCATTTTACGTCCATCGCCGGCACCGGCCCGATCGTAGGCCCCGCAATCGCAGTGATGTGGGGTTGGCTACCCGCTCTGGTCTGGGTTTTGCTGGGATCGATTCTTGTCGGAGCAGTCCACGATTTTGGGGCTTTGGTCGTATCCATGAGAAGCCAGGGGCAAACGGTTGGTGATGTTGCAGGTCGAGTTCTCAACAAACGTGTACGAGTCCTGTTCCTACTGGTCCTGTTCATGGCTCTTACCATAGTGCTGGCAATTTTCGGGCTGGTGATTGCTTCGGTTTTCAAGCAGTACCCATCAGCCATCTTTCCATGCCTTGTGCAAATCCCGATTGCTCTTGCGATTGGGGTGTGGCTTCACAAACGCAACGTCAACCTTCTACTCCCATCACTACTTGCGTTGGGAACCATGTATGTAACCCTGATCTTTGGGAATACAGGTTTTTTGGCGACGATCAACCAAACCATGGCATCCTGGTCCGTCATCACCTGGGTTGTCATCCTGCTGGCGTACTCGTACGTCGCTTCCGTGCTTCCGGTGTGGTCGCTACTGCAACCCCGTGACTACATCAATTCTCTTCAACTAATCACTGCTCTGGGACTCGTTGTTCTCGGATTATGCGTGGCGGGTTTGTTTGGTGGTGCCGGTCACGACGGCGGGGAGCGAATGCCACTGGAGATCAGGGCTCCCATGATCAGGGCCAACCCCGTTGGCGCGCCCTCCGTCATTCCATTCCTGTTCATCACAATTGCTTGCGGTGCTTGCAGCGGTTTTCATTGCCTTGTCTCTTCCGGGACGAGCAGCAAACAAATCAAATGCGAAACAGATGCACAGTTCGTTGGCTACGGTTCGATGCTGACGGAGGGTTTTCTTGCCACGCTGGTAATTTTGGCCTGTGTTGCTGGCTTGGGACTCGGAACCATGAACTCAGCCGGAGAATGGGTTACTGGCGAAGCAGCTTACATGGCACGCTACGCGTCTTGGGACTCGGCGGCAGGACTCGGAGCCAAAGTCGCAGCCTTTGTAGATGGCTCATCCAATTTCCTGCAAGCCATGTCGATACCGTCTGGGATTGCAGTAGCAATGATGGGAGTTCTGGTGGCATCGTTCGCTGGCACCACACTCGACACAGCTTGCCGCCTACAGCGCTACGTCATCCAGGAGCTGGCCGGAACTCTGGGCGGAAAATCTTCCACCGATCCGGGCGGTGGTGTTTCGATGAATCCAATGTGTTGGCTGACCAACAAACATTGCGCCACCATTTTTGCGGTTGTGCTCGCGCTCATCATTGCCGCATTGCCAAAAGGAACACCAGAAGTCAGCCTGTCTGATGCGGTAGGCGGAAAAATTACCACCGAATACATCGCTGATCATCCCGACCTGTCAGAAACTGCTGCCTCTGGAGGCGTTTCCGGGGCAGCATGGTGGTTCGAGAATTTCGCTGGCAAAGGCGGTCTGCTGCTATGGCCGCTGTTCGGAGCAACCAACCAACTGCTGGCAGGGTTGGCGTTTCTGGTGATCGCTTTTTACTTGTGGCGTCGCAACATCCCGGTCTGGTTTATCGTGATTCCAATGGTATTCATGCTGATCATCCCGGCTTGGGCGATGCTGACCGACCTGCCAAAGTGGATCAACTCAGAGGAACCCAACTGGGTCGTCATCGTGATTGGTATTTCGACACTCGCCTTGGAAGGGTGGATGTTACTGGAAGCCGTTTTGATGTGGCCTCAGGTCAAAGGGATTGCTGAGTCTGCCCCAACGGGGCCGGCCAATGCCAGCGGCAGCGACAGCCCGAATGGTTGACATTTCCACAACATGCATTCACTTCGTAGTTGATATTCATGTGAAGATATTCATGTGAATTTTGTTGTCCAACTTCCAATTCAGACGGGGACTACGCGAGCAGCCCGCAATCGCTCACAATTAGCTCCAGTCCGTTCCTACTATTTGTGCACTCTTAATTCGCAGACGAGACATGCGTGTTCTCTCAGGTATCCAGCCCACGGGTCGTCCTCATTGGGGCAACTTTTTCGGCGCCATTCGCCAATACATTGATTTGCAGGAGGAGAATGACGGCTTTTACTTCATCGCTGACCTGCATGCCCTGACAACGATCCGAAACGCGGACGAACTGCGACAGAACACCCTTGACGCTGCCTTGGACCTGCTGGCACTGGGTCTCGACCCTGCAAAAGCAACACTGTTTGTCCAATCAGATGTACCCGAAGTCAGCGAATTGACCTGGTTGTTGATGACAGGTGCCCCGATGGGCCTGCTGGAACGCTGTCATGCCTATAAGGAAAAAAAGGCGAAGGGAATCGCTGCTGATGCTGGTCTTTTCACCTATCCAGTCCTGATGGCCTCCGACATTCTGGCCTACGACTCAGAAATTGTTCCCGTCGGCGAAGACCAGGTTCAACACATCGAGGTGTGCCGAGACCTTGCTGGCAGCTTCAACCACTCATTCGGCGAAACCTTTGTGATGCCGAAAGCGAGAACGCTTGACAATGGTGCAAAAGTACCGGGTACGGACGGCCAAAAAATGAGCAAGAGCTATGACAACACACTCCCGCTATTCGGTGAAGTGAAGAAGATACGGAAGCAAATCATGCGTATCACCACTGATAGTCGCCCGATGGAGGATGCCAAGGAACCAGACGAAGATCATCTGTACCAACTGTTTACACTGTTCGCGGAGCCTGATCAGGTCGACGAGATGGCCGCGATGTACCGTCGCGGAGGCTTTGGATACGGCGAGGTCAAGAAAGCTGTTGCCGAAGCAAGTGAGACCTATTTCCATGAGGCGAGAAATCGCCGCGAAGATCTCGCCAACAACATGGACTATGTTCGCGAGACGCTTCGCAAAGGTGCAGACCGTGCCCGGGAAGTCGCTGGTGGAGTCCTAAGCCGCGCACAGACCGCCTGCGGGTTACGTTAGAATGAGTAGACAGTTGGGAATGAGGCGAGGGACTACCCGCCAAGTGACAGGCGTCTGCTCTGTCCTGAGCGTACGTCACTCATGCTCTGGTTCATGGCTCATGTAAACTGTCGGCAAGATGACGATTCTTGGTATCGGTACTGAAATTGTTGAATGTGTTCGCATCGCAAAGATGCTGGAGACTCACGGCGAGCAATTCCTCGATCGCGTTTACACGCCCAATGAAGTTGAATACTGCCTGAAGGCAGCGAACGCAAATCAGTACTTTGCAACGCGTTGGGCTGCAAAAGAAGCAACCATGAAAGCGATGCGTTGCCGCAAGCAGGGCGTAAAATGGACAGACATCGAAACCGTGGTACGCCAGGGAGAGGGACCAACCATTGCACTGGGTGGCGCCGCCGCAATATGGGCTGAACAAATTGGGATCGAAAAGATCCACGTCTCACTGGCCACATGCCGCACGCACGCTACTGCGTATGTCATCGCGACCGACGAATTACATTGAGCACAGGAAGGAACCACAATATGCGAAACCTAGCCTTACATTGGCAAATCCTGATTGGGATGATTGCAGGTTGCTGCATCGGCCTGGCTCTGAACATGGCTGCATCAGAGCGGTCCGTCACATTGACATCCAACTTACCAACAGGCGTTGTCGAAGCAGAGGTTGATGACTCATCCTCACTAACTGTCATTCGCTATCTTGTTGACGGGAAAGAAACGACTGTCACCGTGGATCCCGCATCAAGATCAAACGACAGCATTCGGACCTACAAACAACTTGCTCAAAGGGACCCACTAGCCAGTCAAATCTACAATCAGCATGGCAAGAGCCTTGCAAAGCAGGTGGGTGACTGGTGCAAAAAAATTGGCGGGCTGTTCCTACGCATGCTGCAAATGGTGTCAGTTCCATTGATCATCACATCGTTGCTATCGGGAATATTGAGTTTAAGTGGCAGGGAGGGCGTGGGTAAAATGTTCAAACGAACATTGAGCTACTACCTGACGACAAGTCTTTTAGCCATTTTGACGGGCTTGCTTCTCGTGAATCTGATCCGTCCCGGACTTCAGACAACCAATAGCGCTCCCGCTGCCGCACCAACGATTGACGAATCTCACCAGACATCACTTGTCGATGTCATGTTCGCTCAAATTGAGGCTGCAATCCCTTCAAATCCACTCGCCGCGATCACACAGCCCAACTTCCTTTCCATCATCGCTTTCACCATCATCTTTGGTGTTTTTGCGTTGCGGGTAGGAGGCGCAACTGTGACTCGCCTCCAAGAACTGACCAACGCGGGACTTGAAGTAATGATGGCGATCACAACCGCGATCATTCGGTTGGCTCCGTTTGGAGTCTTTTTCCTGATCACCGCGGTGTTAGCAACTCAGGGCAGCAGCGTTTTCAAATCTCTGGGGTGGTACGTGCTGACGGTGACAGCGGCCCTTGTATTCCATGCCTGCATTACCCTGCCGCTGATTTTGAAAATCATTGCCAAACGCCAACCGCTTGAATACGCCCGAGCAATGTCTCCCGCACTTCTTACCGCATTTAGCAGTGCCAGCAGTAACGGGACGCTTCCGGTGACCATGACAAGCGTTGAACAACGAGCCGGTATCAGTAACCGCACTGGTTCCTTTGTCTTGCCGCTCGGCGCCACCATCAACATGGATGGGACTGCGTTATACGAGGCAGTCGCGGTGCTATTCATCGCACAATTACATTACGGATACAACTTGCCTATTTCGCAACAGATTATTGTCGCGATTACCGCGTTGCTTGCCAGCATTGGGGCAGCTGGTATTCCGCATGCCGGATTGGTAATGATGGTCATCATCCTGCAGGCCGTTGGTTTGCCCTTGGAGATGCAAGGCATCATTCTTGCTGTAGATCGGGTGCTGGACATGGCTCGCACCTCGGTCAATGTATGGAGCGATTCCTGCGGCTGTGCCGTCGTAGAGGCTCTTGATTCACAAACATCAACCGCGATCGAACCCACATCATGAATGGGCTGCTGATCGAAGTGCGAAGCCACAAAAACACACGAATCCAGAAATCGCTTCACGACCCTCGGTCGCTATTCGCAAAGCCAATTAAAAGAGCCGATTCAATCCGTTCAACGCTGCGACACGATAAGCTTCTGCCATCGTGGGGTAATTGAAAGTCGCTTCAATAAAATACTTCAGCGTATTATTCTCGCCGGGTTGATTCATGATGGCTTGGCCAATGTGAATGATCTCTGACGCATTCGCTCCGAAACAATGCACACCCAGCAAGGCCAACGTTTCACGGTGAAAGAGAATCTTCAACATTCCCACGGTTTCACCAGTGATCTGGGCTCGCGCAAGACTCTTGAATTGTGCTTGCCCCACTTCGTAAGGCACACATGCGGCCGTAAGCTCGCGTTCGGTCTGTCCAATGCAACTGATTTCAGGGCTTGTATAGATCCCCGCGGGACAATCTGAAATCCGCAGGTTTCCATCGACATGACCGAGCATGTGATTTGCAGCAGCGCGTCCTTGTGTGTAGGCAGCGCTGGCCAACGATGGCATCCCGATCACATCACCCACGGCATAAATATGTGGAATCACCGTCTGAAATTGATCATCGACGTCAATTTGCCCACGGTTGTTCGCAACAATATCAATATTTTCCAAACCAAGATCTTCGGTATTTCCTGACCGTCCATTCGCCCATAACAGCGCATCGGTCTTGACCCTTTTACCACTCTTCAGGTGCAAGATCACGCCGTCATCACTACCTTCAATGCTCTCCATCGATTCATCATGCCGAAGAATCACTCCCTGATCTCTGAGGTGGTAGGAAAGCGCATCGATGATTTCATCATCGAGAAATTCCAACAACTTTGATCTGGTATTGATCAGGTTGATCTTGATCCCCAGATTCCTCAGCATTGATGCATACTCGGTACCGATCACACCAGCGCCGTAGATACAAATTGACGAGGGACGCTTGTCCATCCCGAGGATGGTATCACTGTCGTAAATCCTCGCGTGATCGAAATCAACAGCATTGGGATGAAACGGCCGTGATCCCGTGGCAATGACAAAATGCTTGGCACGGATGGGTTCATCACCATCAATGGAAATAGCGTGGTCATCAACAAATCTTGCCTGGCCACGAAAGACAGGCACCCCATTGCGGTCATAAAATGACTGACGCATGGTCACCTGACGTCCAATAATCGCCTGCGTCCCGCGTTTCAACTGCTCCAGCGTGGGGCGTGCGTTGATTCCCATTTCACGATAATTAGGATTGTTTAGCACCTTCATTGTGCTAGTGATCGTATGTCGCAACGCCTTGCTGGGTATTGTTCCCCAATGGGTACAGCCACCACCAATCTGTCGATAACGCTCTGCTACGGCAACACGCATGCCACCTTTGACGGCTTGCATGGCTGCCCCCTCTCCACCGGGGCCTGTTCCAATCACAACCAGGTCGTAGTCGAACATGGAATCGTTCATAATACTTTGCTTCCCTCATTAGTTCCGCGACAATAACGGCTATTTCGATGTTGCTAACTTGCGTTCAATCAGATGTTACTTTTGCTGATATTCCTGCCAATATCCAGCGTGTCTTGAGTTGGTTGGATACCGCACCAGTGCAAAACTCAGACCTCGTCGTGTTTCCAGAGTGTATGCTTTCTGGGTACGCCTACGACAGTCGGGATGATGCTCTACCTCATGCCATGGAACTGAATGACTCCCGTTTTGATCCTTTGATCGACGCTGCTGCACGGCACGACCTCAATCTGACACTCGGATTCCTGGAACGCGCCGGCGACCTTTTGTTCAATGCTTACGCCTTATTCGGCCCGGAGGGCATGATCGGCCACTATCGCAAAATCCACCTTCCTCATCTGGGTATCGACCGATTTGTTGAC
>JAPOKD010000059.1 GCA_029977825.1 Planctomycetota bacterium
CACCAGCGGAAGCTCTTCCAAGGCCGACGCCTTAATCACTTCGAACAAATCGGCATCATCAGCAACGTTTGCGTAAGCTGCATTCCAATCAACTACCACCTGTTCCCGTTCCACATCTTCCGACGTCCCCGATTGTGTGTCAGCGTCGCTTGCGACTTCGCTTGGGTTTACTGACTCTACCTGCGTTTGTGCACTCTGCCTAAACTCATCCCCCGAGTACTCAAGTAACATGCGATGAAGCTCCCGTTTCCGGACCGGCTTCGCGAGATAGTCGTCCATTCCAGCCTGAATGCACCGCGCTCGATCGCCCTTCATCGCATGTGCAGTCAGCGCAATGATTGGTGTATGAATCGTCCTTGATGCTCCTGCCTCATAATCTCGTATTTTCCGTGTCGCTTCAAAGCCGTTAAGCACTGGCATCTGAATGTCCATTAAGACAACATCAAATTTTTGCTTTCTGAAGAGCTTCACTGCCTCCTTACCATTACCGGCAACCACGACTTCATGTTTCAATTGCTTCAACAACCCCAAGGCAACCTTTTGATTTGCAATCCCGTCTTCCGCCATGAGAATCCGCAATCTCTTGGATCCGGTACCTTGCTCTTTTTCCGGAAGGCAGCTCAATTCCATTGATTCTGCCTGCCGTTTGCAACGTAACAGAGTTGCAGCAAGTTCGGAATCAAGGACCGGTTTTTCCAAACACGAATTGGTTTGCATCGAATTGCTACGTAACACGGCAGTGTCAGTAGTTTTAGACACCAAATAGATCACTGGTACCAGTTTCAGAAATTTTTCCCAATCAGGATGCATCGCCAACTGCGTTGGGCTACAGCCTTCCAAAGCGGCATCCGCAATCAGAATTGGCATATGCCCATTCCCTAAACTGCACGTTTTTAAAGCTGCGACTACATTCTCCGTCTCATTGGCAACCTCAATCCGCATTCGCCAATCGGTAAGCTTAGAACGCAGCGGATCGAACACGTCCATTTCGCGCGACCATATCACCCCAGCAAAACCGGACAAATCTGGCTGTGTCTCCTTTGCTAACGCTTCATCCTTGAGAAGGCCAAAGGGTACTGCGAAGTGAAACGTACTTCCCACTCCACTTTTGCTTTCCAGCCACAACTCACCCTTCATCGCCTCAACGATTGTCTTGGTAATTGCAAGGCCCAACCCCGTCCCACCGAACTCACGCGTAGTAGAAGTATCTGCCTGCTCAAATGCGTTGAAGATTTTATCGTGAAGCTTCTTAGCTATACCAATCCCCGTATCTTTTACAAGGAAATGCAAGCTGACTTCGTCTTTTTTCCGGTCAGCAACCACAACATCAACACTTACCCCTCCCTTTTCAGTGAACTTTATCGCATTACCCATAAGGTTCATGAGAATCTGCCTCAAGCGAGTAGAATCCCCGCGGACCCAGCAAGGTGTGTCAGCTGTGACACGCCAAGTAAGATCCAGACCCTTTGACTGAGCACGTATGCCGACCGGCTTTATTGCTGCTGCCACCTCCTCTCGAAGATCGAAGTCACGCGTCTCCAAGTCCAATCGTCCGGCTTCGATTTTGGAAAAGTCAAGGATCTCATTAATAATCTCCAGAAGTACATTCGCTGACTCCCTCACGACTTGCAAATACTCACGCTTCCCACGTGCGTCCTCGGATTCCAAGGCGAGATCGGTCATGCCGATGATCGCATTCATCGGCGTCCTGATCTCGTGGCTCATATTTGCCAGAAAATCACTTTTGGCCGTGCTTGCTGCCTCAGCCGCATCCTGCGCGAGTTTGTAGTCTGTAATATCCCTGGCAACACCAAACAGACCTACAATCTGACCCTCGGAGGTTCTTAAGGGTGCCTTCGTCGTCGAAACCCAAACCTGTTGACCATCTGCGGCGTGTTGCAGCTCCTCTTTCCCGATGATTGGAACCCCTGTTGCGATGATTTGATGTTCGTCAGCAAGGTATTCACCAGACTGCTCAGGAGTGTATAGATCACTATCTGACTTACTGACTAGTTCGGTCGAGTCTTCGTATCCTAAATGCCGCGCCATCGCTGTACTGGCTCGTACGATTCTGCAATCTGCATCCTTGAAGTAGATGAGGTCCGGGGAATAGTCGAGCAATGTATTCAACAAAAAGTGTTCAACTGCATATTTATCTTTCGCACTTTTGAGCTGACGCGTTCTCTCCTCGATCATCTCCTCAATCTCACAAGTCCTGTCACCAAGGCTTCTGGTGAAACCGACAAGGATGACTGAAATGAGAGATCCAAGCACAAGGATAGCTACAGGCAAAGGAGAGGAGTTCGTTTTTATGAAATTGGGCGTCAGAATTGTGCTTACCGTCCAGTCATCAAAAGGCTCGGCCAGGGTGGCAAAGCTTTGGGCGTAATCTGTTCCGTATTTTGCTGCAGGATTCCTTATTTTCTTGAATATTGTCTGGCCTTGATCTGAGGCGTATAACGCAACAACACTGGTAACATCGTCCCCATTTGAATGTTCAAAATACACATCAACATCACCTTCACCGGTCGACATTGCATCGTCCAACAGTCTGCCCACGTCGATAAGAATCGCGTAGACACCCGACAGGTGTTTTTCCCGCACCTCACGAGTTGTCAGATCGTTGGAGTAGAACTCGCGTCTTTTCTCCCGCAGCAGAGCTCTTCCTGCAGAAACGATATCATCGGTATCCGTTATAGAACCGAGGTCAAGTTCTTCCGTAAAGTCATAGACAGGTCGAAGCACTGCGACGACATTTTTAGCTTGCCCACCCACCTCCGGTACAACGAAGGGCCTACTCATCCCGTAATTCCGCGCGTCCGTCAGCATGACATCAATGGCATCCGTAAAGGCCGGGATCGCCCCAAAATCCATTCCATTTAGAAACCGACGATCGACATCCCTATTGGAAAGAAACGCTGGATACGAGATTTCCTTGCTTGCCTTGCTCTTGTGCTGCTCTGGAATCCAAATGCCGTACTCTGGATCTGTCTCTGTAAGACGCGCTACCAGTTGTTCGCTTTCCGAAGGATTAAGACGCGGTAACCAGCAGGCATAGAGCATGGATTCCTCGGCCCCCTGCTCCGGCTCGAATCGATCATAGAAATCCCTCAGGATATTCTCGTATGAATTACCGGGCCGACTGGCAAGCCAACTGCGCCCAGCAACAGTGGCACGGAAAGCATTTTCCACGACGCGACAACGAAGCTCGCTGACCGTTTCGCAGCGTTGCTGAAACATTTCTGCCTCATTCCGTCGAACAAAAACAAATGCGACAAGAGTGGTCAACAACCCGGTGCAAAAAACGGTCAGCATTCGAAGATAAGGAAAACGCTTAGTCATAATCGCAATCATTTTCGAGATTCAACACTCCAACAAATACCCAACACCGAAATGGGTACAATCGCCAGTCTTTCAAATCGTCTTAGCAGCGGAACACCGGTTCCAATCAAAGCAACCATCGTTCAGCAGAACACGAAGGCACAACTCCTGATCTATCGACCTGCCAAAACCTCACCTTACCAGATAGCATCGCCATCTGGGGGGGAAGATGGAGCAATAACACTTTTCCCGTTCAAACGAGCAAGCTCAACCCGTTATCGCTGCTTTATCCTGCGTCCAAACCAAAGGAGACTCAGTCCGGTACACGAGCTCAGCCCTCAGTGCGCCTCAAGCCAATTCCTGCCGACGCCCAACTCAACTTCGATGGGAACGCGCATGGGCAGAGTTGTCTTCATACTTGCCTCAATTACTGGCATAACGCGAGACTGCTCAGCAATTGCCATGTCAAAAACGATCTCATCATGGACCGTGAGCACCATTTTTGTCGAGAAGCCACCCTCAATTAACGCCTTGTGAGTCCGAATCATGGCGATCTTCAACATATCAGCTGCAGTCCCTTGGATCGGACTGTTCATGGCCAATCGTTCCGCTGCATTGACCACATTACGACTCTTGGAATTGATATCCCGTATGTACCGGCGTCGCCCCGTACTAGTGGCTACAAACCCATTCTCTTTTGCAAAGCCAATCGTTGAGCCAATGTACGCCTGAACACCTGGATACTTCTCGAAATAGTTCTCAATCAATTCAGTTGCTTCATGCCTCGGAATATTGAGACGCTGCTGCAGACCGAACGCTGAGATGCCGTAAATAATTCCAAAATTAACCGTCTTGGCTTTGTCACGCATTTCGCGTGTCACCTCATCAACCTCAACTTTGTAGACCTTCGAGGCCGTTACTGTATGAATATCTTCTCCGTTCTGAAATGCTTCCAGCATTCCCTGATCACCGCTAAGTTCCGCCATCACCCTGAGTTCAATTTGTGAATAGTCAGCGCTGAGGATCAGATGCTGATCATCTCTAGGAACGAACGCTGCACGAATATCCTTGCCTCGTTCTTTTCGAACGGGAATCGTCTGCAGATTTGGATCATTGGACTGAATTCTGCCGGTCGCAGTCCAGACTTGACTGTAATGCGTATGGACACGCCCAGTCTGGGGATTCACGGCGAGCGGCAATTGATCGACATAGACAGATTTCAGCTTACGCGCATTTCTGTAATCAAGTACATCGGCAATCACCTGATGCTTGTGTGATAACCGCTCAAGCTCTGCCTCACGGGTCGAGTACTGCCCGGTCGCTGTTTTCTTCGGATTCTTCTCGAGTTCCAACTCCTCGTAAAGCACAATGCCGAGTTGTTTGGGTGAATCAATGTTGAACTCGTGACCCGCCGCTTGAAAAATATTCTCCTGAAGGCTCTCAATTTCATCTCCGAGCTTCTTGGAGAACACTGCGAGTGCTTCTGTATCAAGCCGGATCCCCTCATGTTCCATGTCAACCAGAACGGGAATCAGAGGACATTCAACCTCATTACAAACCTGACTGGTGCCCTGCGTCTTAATTTCCGGCCTGATCAGGTTTGCAATCTGCAGTGTCACATCTGCATCTTCGCAAGCGTATTCCGCTAACTGTTCGAGCGGAACTTCGCTCATGCATTTTTGTTCTTTTCCCTTTTCACCAATCAGTTCGCTAGTCGCGATCGGAACGTACCCCAAATACAACTTGGCCAGATAATCGAGGCCATGTCGCATTTCTGGCTCCTTCATGGAATGCGCCAGCATGGTATCGAAAATCTCACCCTGCACTACGATTCCATGCCACTTCAGTACAGTCAGGTCATACTTCAGATTGTGCCCTACCTTACCAATGGCTGAATCTGCCAAGACGGGCTCAAATTCCTTCAACACAGCAACTATCTGCTCTGTCTCCTCGGGCAATACCACATAGTAAGCCTCAGCGGGGCAGACACTAAACGCCAGACCGAGTGGTCTTGCTATCCGCGGGTCCAAGCCAGTTGTCTCAGTATCAAAGCAAAAACTGTCCTGTTTACCGAGCAAGTCAATCAGTGCTGCCCGCTCATCCGGATTAGTGATCGTGTGATACTGATGCGAAACATCCCGAATTGTTTTCTCATCCACCGGCTCGTCAAATAGCGTGGCCTGTATCTCAGTTTCCCGTTTTTCTCTGATCACCTTGGCACGGCTGCTTGCAGACGAAAATGACTTCCCAAGCAACTTCTTCCCAAGTGTGTCAAACTCCAACTCCATAAGCAGCTCTTTCAGCTTTGCCTTATCCCACCCCTCATGCTGCAAATCTGAAAACTGGACATCATGGGGTACGTCCAATTGAATTGTCACGAGTCGTTTCGACAACAAGGCCATCTCGGCCTGTTCCTCAACGCGTTCTTTCTGCTTCCCTTTCAGTTCTGCGCTGTGTTTCAGGAGATTCTCAATACTGCCGTAGGTTGCAATCAACTTCTGTGCCGTCTTAGGTCCGATCCCCGCGACCCCTGGAATATTATCACTGGCGTCCCCCATCAGTCCAAGGATATCAATGACTTGATCAACTCGCTCAATTCCCCATTTATCGCGCACCTCCTTGACACCAAAGATCTCAGGATCGGAACCTCGTCGTCCGGGCTTGTAGATCACGATATCATCACTGACCAGTTGTTCATAATCTTTATCGGGGGTCACCATCCAAGTACGGAACCCATCACGACTTGCTTGATGAGCCAACGTGCCGATCACATCATCGGCCTCATACTCTGGCTTACGAATCACGTGAATATTCAGCGCCTCAAGTAAACGATCGATGTAGGGCAACTGCGTCGCAATGTCCTCAGGCATCGCGTCGCGCTGTGCCTTGTACTCTGGAAAATCAATATGACGCTGCGTCGGTTCGGAGGTATCGAACGCTACTGAAATATGTGTTGGCTCCTCCCTCTTCAGGATATCCAGCACCGTGTTTGCCATGCCGAAGACTGCGGACGTGCAGAGTCCCCCGGATGTGAAGCGTGGACTACGAACCAGAGCAAAATGCGCTCGATACGTTAACGCCATACCGTCCAGCAGGAAGAGCTTCTGATTATCAGGGAACAACTCGCTTATTTTGTCCGCCACGCGACATACCTGCTAATGATGAGATCAAGAGGGTGGGTCGCTTCCCAGAACTGCAGCGGCCCAATCAAACTCGCATCGACAATCTAACGAGTGGACCCCTCATACTGCTACCTGCCTGAAAAACTTCCCTGGTCACGCCACCGCGCGAAACCGGACAGTGAGTGCTACCGAAAGATCAACTGACACGCGAAGAACTGCATGCAAAAATCAGCGACACCTCAGACACCTACCGGGTCCCAGCCTCCCCCAGAGAAGTCTCGCTGTGGATCCCAGCGGCAAAAGAAAGGGAGCGAATCACGGAACACCCGATTCCGATGAATCACTGTCCCTCAATGTATTCAAGCTGAATTTTTGTAGCTGGCAACACTTTGCCCAGCCGATCGACGCCCTCCTGGGTCACTGCTGTCCGAGTGACTTTCAGGTCTTCCAACTTCGTAAGGCTTTCCAAAGCTGCGAGTCCATCGTCCGTAATCTGGGTCGACCCGAGGTGCAAAAACGTCAGGTTTTTCATCCCACTCAAGTAGGGCGTCCCCTCGTCACTGAGCCGCGTGTTATCAAGATTGAGGTGTTCCAGTGCGGTCAGGCCTTTGAGAGGTTCTATGCCAATATCCGAAATGTTCACTCTCCAAAGATTCAACTTCTTGAGATTCTTCAGCTCAGCCAATGGCCCCATCGAGTCATCGAATAACTGAGCACATTCACTCAAATCCAGCTCTTCCAGCATTTTGATTTTGGGCAGACTGGCGACGCCACTGGCATCAATCTGATTCCTGGCAAGACGAAGTTTCTTGAGATTCGGAAACTTCGCAAACAGCTCGACAGCCTCATTCCCAATGGTCGTCTCGGCCATGTAAAGTTCCTGCAGCTTATCGAGCCCAGCAAGCTCTTTGATCCCATCTTCACTGATCCACAGATAATCAATCGCAAGCACTTTCAGATTGGTCAGTTTCGCGACGTGTACCATCCCATCATCGCTAACGCTACAGTCCCCACTTTTGCCTGACAGCCTGAGTGCTTTCAGCTTGTCAAGTCCAGCGAGCTTAGCAAGCCCGTCGTCACTGATGCCACAATCCCTGAGATCCAAATCCTCAAGACTGGAGATCTGTCCAACGGTGCGAAGCCCTTCATCTGTTACTGCAGTTTCACCAAGCCGAACCGCGCGCAACTTCGGCAACTCCACCAAAGCCAGCAAATCGCTGTCCTTGATCTCGAGCCCCCGAAAATCGACGTCAATGATGGCTCCGTTTGAATCCCGCCTGATTTTCTTGGTCACCGCCTCAACCGCGTTCACCGCTTCCACGGGATCGGACGCAACAGGCTCAGTAATCGATGCCACATCGCCGGCATCCTTCGCAGTCGAGCCATCAGTAGTCGAAGTGCTGGTTTTGCTGTTACAGCCCGCGAAAAGAAGAAAAAAACCGAGTAGATACTTGTAGCGTGAGGACATGGAATACCAGAAAGTCAACTGACGATGAGCAAAATGAGTTGAACTGGCGATGGCAGCCCATCACCATTGAAACCAAACCCCACGCTGGCCTTTCAGATCGCAGCGTGGGTTAACAGAAACCCGTAACGAACCTTCTCAGCTCGCAAGCTCAACTTCCCAACCGGGGCGATACTCTTTACGGAGATACTGATCGGCCTCTGGGCAATTGGTTGCTTTAAAGTTTTCACCATCCCAATCGATCTGCTTACCAGTACGGAAGGCAACGTTACCGAGGAGCACGGATTCCGTGAGTGCGCCAGAGTAATCAAAATTGCAGGTGGTTGGTGAACCATCCTTACAAGCCTTGATCCACTCCGCATGATGCCCAATCGATTTGGGAATGGTCGGCGCGGGTGGCTTGAAATCAGTGAACTTGTCTTTGGGAAACAGCTTGTAGTTCCCATAGGAAGCAAACATATGTCCCTGAGTTCCCACAAACATCACACCGCTACCGGGGACCTTTTCACCAGCAACGACGCGAGGTGTTTTGTTGCCGTCGTACCAGGTCAAATCAAGGGCAGGCATATCACCGCGAGCGGGGAATTTGTACTTGACCACCAAACCCAACGGACATGTCTCGGGATGAACTTCGGGGCCTTCTGCTTCGATCGAGGTAGGATGCCTGAGATCTAGAGCCCAGAATGGCAAATCCATGTAATGACAGCCCATGTCACCAAGGGTTCCTTGCCCGAAATCCCACCACCTTCGCCACTGTGCAGGGTGATAACGCCCCGGTGCGAATGGTCGCTCGGGAGCCGGGCCAAGCCAAAGATCCCAACTAAGGTTTGCTGGTGGTTCGGCTCCCTTCTCAGGCCGATCCCCGCCTCCCCAGCCTTTTCCAACCCACACATGAACTTCCTTGACATCACCAATGGTGCCAGCACGAATGATCTCAACAACGCGTCGATAGTTTTCCCCCGCATGAATCTGCGTGCCCATCTGGGTAGCGACACCTTTGGCTTTGGCTGCTGCTGCAATCTTTCTCGCTTCCTCAACCGTGTGCGTCAACGGTTTTTCACAATAGCAGTGAAGGCCTGCATTAATCCCGCGGATGGATGCCGGTGCATGGTTGTGGTCTGTTGTGGCAACCACGATTGCGTCTGCCTTGTCAGCCTCGGCCGCGATCATCTCGCGATAGTCCTTGTACAATTTCGCATCAGGGAATCGTTTGGCCGCGCGGTCGAGATAGTTCTGGTCAATGTCACAAAGCCCAACGATGTCCTGACTTTGCACGCCATCAATGTCGGCAGAGGCACGGTTGGCTGTCCCGACGCACAACACTTTGAGCTTGTCATTCGGCGAGTTCGACTCCTGCGCTGGTAACTCACTCCATACACCCATCGCCAAAGCACTGGCACCGGTTGCCTGAAGGAACTGCCGACGCTTTACACTGCCGCCTGACTTGGGAGATTTGCTTTGCATTAATTTCATCCGGCTGGGGTTCATAAGGTGGGATCCATGTCGTCGTCCGCTCCTAAGTGTACTCTCGACAGCACTACAATCTGGAGCCTGTTCTGACGTCAGTCTGTCGATAGTTTACCACAGCGTGCCAAAGAGTGTGAATGTGAATACGTTTGGCCCATTGACCGCAGCAGAATTATGCCGTTGCCACTCAATCCCGATACTTGTATCCGCGCCGAAACCATACCCGCGAAGCTGAACAAACCTCCCCAGAGCTTTACAACCGAAAGGCCAGGCACAAAGAAGAAGCCACATCGAATCTGCCACGCAGAATCTGCAACACCTCGCTGTGGCAACCTGAAGCTTGACAGGCCGAAGCATGCAAGTTCGTCACTTTATCGGCTTTTCTGCACGGAACCGACCCGATACGAAACTGGCCACAGGCAAAAAACGCTCCAGTTACCGCTTTAATACTGAAAACATGCCCACGTTTCGACGGAAAACGAGGCTGCGTCAAGCACGTGACAAGAACTCGCCAGTGCGAGTATCAATTTTCAGTTTTTCACCTTGCTTGATGTACTCTGGCACTTGCACGACCAACCCCGTTTCAAGGGTCGCGGGCTTGGTTCTTGAAGTCGCGGAATTTCCCTTGACACCCGGATCACATTCAGTGATCAGAAGTTCAACCGAGGCAGGTACTTCAAGCCCAACACAAGCGTCGTTGTAGATCATGGCCCTCATTCCCTCGAGCCCCTCAGTGATGTACGGAAGCTGCTCCTGAATATCTTCAAGCGGTAACTCATACTGCTGATAGTCTTCCTGATCCATCAGAAACATGCTCGTGGCATCGGAGTACATCATTTGCACGTTGCGACGGGAAAAATCCGCCTCGCCCAAGGACTCGGTTCCTTTGAGCGTGAGGTCCACCTTATTGCCGGTGACGACATTCCGCGCCTTGAATTTGTATAGCGTTGCCGCACCACGAGCAGAGGGCGAGTGCACCGAAATTCCCTGAATAATGACGGGGTTTCCGTTGTGCACAACAACCGTCCCAGTCTTGATATCTTTTGCTTGCACGTTACCGAAATCCTGACGGATGAATTTAGAATTGCCAGACAAGTCGACCAGCTCACGCTGGTATTATCAACGCCACAACCAGTCCCGAAACCCCTGCACCAGAAGTTCCTGCTGTCCGAAACTTTGTGTGAGCATGACACAACAAAGAATGAGTGCAAAGCCAAGCATCGCAAATCCGCGACGCGGCAGCGGAGCGGTTTGCCCTTGCACTTTAGCGCGCGTGGCTCCCAGCAATTTGCTCCAGAACCGGAGCGATACATTCGGCTCGAAAGCCACAATCTGGGCATAATCAATTCCCCGATGCCCATCGACTCTCAAATGTACCCCCAAACCCGGCAAAGTAACCTGCAGAAGACTGGCATCTCCTGATGCGTTCGCATCAAGGGTTTGTGCGGCCGCGAGCAGCGGCTGAAAAAGTTCTTCAGCTGTTCGACCATAAACAGCGATTCGAGGCGGAAAGCTGAGCGCAACTAGCGCCACGCTGAGCCCATAAAACACAGCCAAAGCCACCCAGACCGCGGGTCCGAACACGGTTGCCGCAGCAGAGGGAAAGAACAACTCCGCTGGCCCTACCGCAAGCAAACCTGAAACAGCCAGCGCGAGGGCCGCGATATCACGTCCGCCCGTTGTCACGAGAGCGCGGCCTGACAATCTCACTGCGCTGATTACCAACAGGTATGCGATCAATGGCACGAGTGCCAGCAAAATCGTGAACGGGTCGGCGGAATCAAAGACATTGAGCATTGGCAGGAATCAATCCATGAACTCGCGTTCAACAAACTTGGTGTTGTGCCGACCTTCAACGAATTCGGGGTGCTGCAGCACCTTGTCGTGAAAAGAGGCGGTGGTTGCAATGCCCTCAACCTGCATTTCATTGAGTGCCCGTCGCATCGTCGCAATCGCCTCCTCGCGTGTCGGCATATAGACAATCAACTTGCCGATCATCGAATCATAATGCGGGGGAACGTTGTAACCACCATAAACATGGGAATCAAACCTGACCCCCAAACCACCCGGCGTGTACAGTTTGGTGATCTTTCCCGGGTTGGGCTGAAAATTTCGGTCCGGGTTTTCAGCGTTGATCCGACACTCGATCGAATGGCCTTTACACTGCACGTCTTCCTGAGTCATCGGTAGTGGCTGATTCGCTGCCACTGCAATCTGTGCCTTGATCAGATCAACTCCCGTGATCATTTCGGACACGGGATGCTCTACCTGAATACGAGCATTGACCTCAATGAAGAAGAAATCATTGTTTTCATCAACGATGAACTCGACAGTTCCGGCGTTGCTGTAGTCAGCACCGCGAATCATTCTGACTGCCGCGTCGCAAATTTCTTTTCGCTGGGCCTCGGGCAGATTTGGACTGGGGGCTTCCTCAATCAGCTTTTGATGTCTGCGTTGGACGCTGCAATCGCGTTCGAAGAGGTGCACCACATTCCCATGGTTGTCAGCGATGACCTGAACCTCGATATGCCGTGGATTTCCGACGTAGCGTTCCAGATAGACACCACCATTTCCAAAGGCAGCCTGAGCCTCTGTCCGAGCTTGATTCAATGCGGACACCAGCATTTCCTCGGTCTCGGCAACCCGCATTCCTTTGCCGCCACCGCCCGCGGTTGCCTTGATCAAGACTGGGTAGCCAATCCCTCGGGCTACCTCCAACGCCTGATCGTCGTCTTCGACCAGACCGTCACTTCCGGGGACAACGGGAACATTACTTTCGATTGCCATCGCCCTGGCAGTGTTCTTATCGCCCAGCTTTTCCATCGCATCGGGGCTGGGACCGATGAATTCAAAGCCGCTGGACCGACAAACCTCATTGAAATGGGAGTTCTCGGCCAGAAATCCGTAACCGGGGTGAATCGCATCGACATCGGCTACCTCTGCGGCAGCAATGATCTGATCAATCTTCAGATAACTATCGATGCTGCGCGCGGGACCAACACAATAAGCTTCGTCCGCCAATTGCACGTGCATGGAATCCGCATCCGCCTGGCTGTAAACAGCAACGGATTGAATTCCCATCTCTCGACAAGCGCGAATGATGCGGAGGGCAATTTCGCCACGATTGGCTATCAGTATCTTTTTAAACACGGATAAACGATGTAAGGGAATCGCAGGGGTTAAGAATTGTACGACCGAGGTTGGCCCGACTTGAGAAGTAGAGCTGTTGCAGCGATCGCAAACGGGTGACGTCACCGCGTTTCTGTAACGCCGCTCGCAGGCGGCACATCAACTGGAGTGTTGCTAGTTTGGCTCAACCCGAAACATCGGCTTGCCAAAATCAATGGCTTCCTGATCCTTCACAAGGACTTCGACAATCTTTCCGCTGCATTCGGCAGGAATCTCGTTGAACACCTTCATCGCTTCCACGATACACACGATCGTATCCTCGGAAACGATATCACCGACCTTCACAAATGGATCGGACTCTGGATTCGCCCGTGAATAGAAGGTGCCGACCATGGGTGCATTGACCGTGACCGTTCCTGCATCTGCAGCAGCTGCGGGAGCAGCGACGGCAGGAGCAGCGGCGGCAGGAGCAGCGGCAACCGGCGGCGGCGCGGAATAAACGGGGCTAACGCTGCCGCGATTCAATTTGATTTTTTCATCGCCTTGCTGGAGATCGACCGCGCTGAGGTCATGTTCCTCCATCAGCTCGATAATCTCGCGAATTCGCTTAACGTCGAAAATATCCTTTGGCTGTTGGCCTTTAGTCATACCTGCTTCGCCATCAATTATTTTTGGAATGAGACAACCAGTGCTCTGGGACAGATGGGCAATCTGGATAGGGATTTAAGTTGCTCTAGCGTTCAATATCCAGCCTACACCGCCACGATGTCCCACGTTTTACAGGATGAATCGGCAATCATCGAGACCCTTTGGCAAACTACTTAGGACCTCGTGGCCAGAATCAGTCACCAAAACGTCGTCCTCGATCCGGATTCCGAAGTCCCCATCATAATAAACACCGGGTTCCACGGTAATAATCATACCCTCGGCGAGTATTTCGTCGCTGACGGGAGAGATTCTGGGAGATTCATGAATTTGCAGCCCCGTTCCGTGTCCCAAGCCGTGTTTAAAGGCATCGAGGATACCGTGGCGGGCCAAAGCGGCCCGCGCCGCGGCATCGACTTCCCTGACCGGCACACCTGGTTTAATCAGCTCAATCGCCGCAAGCTGGGCCTCCAGCACCCCCTCGTACGCTCGTTTGAATGCGTCGCTGACATTCTGTTGGTGAAGTGTTCGCGTCAAATCACTGGCGTAACCCTCAAACTTGGCCCCCCAGTCGATCAACAGCGATGCGTGGTTGGCCAGAGTGCGATTCTGAGGCTGATAGTGAGGTAGGGCACCTCCGGGGCCAGCCGCAACAATCGGCTCAAAACTGCACCCCTCGGCCCCCAGCAGCCTCATCCGATGTTCCAGATCATGAGCGATCGCACGCTCGGTCTGCTCACTGCCCAACGTCGGAATCAAGTCCATGAACACCTGCTCGGCAATCTCCACCGCCTTCCGCGTGCTGGCAATTTCAAATTCGTCCTTGATCATGCGAAGTTTTTCCACGACTGCCGTTGTGGAAACGAACTGAATTCCCTCACATCCCGCTTCGAGAAACTGGTACTCAGCAAGCGTGACTTTATCCGCCTCAATCCCCACTCTCTTGGCCCCGGAACCCACGAGAACCTCTTGAACCACATCCCGCAGCAACTGGGTTGAGCTACGGATCTGTGTATCGATCCCCATACACTGCTCGGCAATCTGTGCTGTATAGCGGCCATCACTGAGAATGGTCGTTCCCCCCGAGCTCACCAACAAAATACTGCTATCGCCGGTAAACCCCGAGAGGTAACGCACATTGATTTCGTCGGTAATCAACATCGCATCCAATGCCAAGTCATCCAACAATTCCGTCAGACGCTGCAAGCGAGGTGGAAGAGTTCCCATTACTTTCTGCTGCTCAACATGTGAGTTTCGTTCCCGGATCAAACGTTCTGACGGGCTGTTCTGTCTCAACGTCATCTATCAATGTCATCCACGTCCGCCCTCATTCCGACAGACTTTGCCTGTCAGGTTTATCGCGGGACGGCAAATGCCGACGAGCCGACATTCTAACCATGAAACAGCCCATCGGGCGGCGGACCGCCGTTTTCAGCGTGCGGGTTGGCCAATTCCGCTGCACGCAAAGGCTGATGAGCGCACAGCCCCGCCATCTCTACTACGAACCAAACCAGCTCGCGACCTCACGCAAACCCGTTGATGCATCTCCGACGGGCCAATACTCCAGACCAACGAAGCCGCAGTAACCCGTAGCGGAAATCGCGTCAAAGATGGATGGATAATGCAATTCCCCCCGCGTCAGTTCATGCCGCCCCGGATTTCCGGCAGCATGGAAATGCCCGATTTTTTCGATATTAGCTGTAATATTTGCGATCAGCTGGCCCTCACTAATCTGCTGATGGTAGATATCGAATACAACTTTTACATTCGGAGAATCCACTTCATCGATGACTTGAAATGCTTCCTCGCTACGAACCAGATAGTAACCCTGATGATCGATCAGTTCATTCAGTGGTTCAATCACCAGCGTGATCCCTGAGGCTTCAAGCATCGCAGTGGCTTCCCGCAGGCCATCCACTAATGAAGCGTGTTGATCAGCTCGACTCACACCAGGAATAGCATCGCCCACCTGACTGATCAGCGTCTTGCAGTTCAGCCGTTTTGCTGCTTCGATCGAC
>JAPOKD010000656.1 GCA_029977825.1 Planctomycetota bacterium
TAGACGCACTAGTGCTTTAGCGGACCAAAGTGACTTGTAATACAGTGCACCTGATTATCACGGGACTCGCTCACTGGATCGCCCACAGAGCGTCGAAGGTTCTCAGGTAGATGACTCCGTTGGAGATGACTGGCGAGGCAGAGGTTGTTTCCCCAATATCGTTTTGTGACACGATCTCAAAATCACGGCCCGCTTTCACCACCGTGACTTTTCCGTCTCGAGCGGTCAAATAGAGGTGGTCATCGGCCAGAACAGGTGACGCCCGGTGTCGGTGACTGTGGGTTCGTTCCATGTAAACCTGTTCGCCCGTCTCACGCTCCAGTACCAGCAGCATTCCGTTCTCGCGACACAAGTAAACCAGATCCCCGTGAATAATAGGAGAAGGTACGTCGGGCGTATTGTCTTCACGTACCCACAGCACCGCTTCACTATCGGTCAAATCACCTGTCTTGGAAGCATCAACTGCAAAAACAGGACCATTCTTGGCAGTGGGGCAGACAATAATCCCTTCGGCCGCCGCGGGCGAAGACACGAAGCGCAGAGTTGGATGATAACTTTGCCCTTGGGGGTTAAGGCCGCCAAGTCTCCACTTTTCCTTTCCGTCCGTTAAGGAATACGCAATCGTGTAATCAGCACCATGTGTAATCAGGTAGGTCATTCCGCCAAACTGATACAGCATTGGTGAAGCGTAAGAATGTTCGTTCTCTCGGGACGCTCCCGTAACACGCTCCGTTGCCCAAAGCGGTTCACCGGTTGCGGCGTCCACTGCAACCACCATCGCTTCTTGTGTTTCCGGTTTCCCATCTCCGTGGATTAACTGAACAAACAACCGGTTGTCGTGCAGGACGGGGGTTGCGGACATTCCGAAAGCAATATCGAACTTCCCATACCTTTGCTGCAAATCGGCTTCCCACACCAATGTGCCGTCAATGGTGTAGCAAACCAGTTTCCCAGTACCAATGAATGCCCACACATGGACGCCATCGGTGATAGGTGAAGGGCTAGCGGAGTTGCCTTCGTCTCCCCTCGCATCCTTGTTTCCCTTGCCAATCAGACGGCTCCAACGTTCTTTCCCGTCGGTTCCGAAACAGAGCAGTGCCAAATCACTTCCTGATGTGCTTGTCAAAAAGATATTGTCGCCCCACACCACTGGGGTAGCCCCTGCTGGACCTGGTAGCTCAGCCCGCCATTTTACATTTGTATTTGCCGACCAGCTTTTAGGGAGGTTGGTCTCAGTAGAAAGGCCATTCTGTGTCGGACCTCGCCACGATCCCCAGTTTTCTGCGGCAAGCGGTTGGGTGCACAGTAATACGATAGTAAAGATGGTCGTCAGTTGTGCAGGCTTCATGTCTGTTCTTTGAATGGGTTCGGGAGGATAGAAGTGTATTCATGGATGGAACGCTTCCAAACGCCTTGGACCATCATACAATATCTCGGCGGTAGCGAGTGACCTGAAGAGCATCAACCGATGACGTTACAAGAAGACGCCGAGCACCAGGTTCCGTGGTTCCACCTATGCCATGCTGCCCGTCATTCGGCTGTTCGCGTTTCTTCCACTGCCAGCAACTGAACAACCCGCCAGGGCGACTGCTCCCGCGCAGGCACCAATCAGGACACCTCCAAAGCCACCAAACAGGCTGCCGAAATCCCCTTCCGGCAGATCTGGGTTGAAAAGCGCAATCATCGACGAACCCAGCTTGCTGATTGCTCCGAGGTAACCACCCACGCAAGCGCCAATCAGTGCTCCGCAGATGGCCGCAAGACTCGTTTTTGCAGGGTCCATTTTCAGGCCCAAGTGGACGCCAGAAACAATCAAGGCCCCAAGAAGCCGGGCAATAAGACCCGCGGTACCGAGTACAAGCGAAGGAGTGTAATCACTGGATCGAGTAAGCAATCCGATTCCGATGCCAACGCGGCAAGCAGTAAATGGCCAAACAATATACTTGAACTTCAATGCTGCTCCTCCTCTAACACCATCGCACCGTCAGCAAACATGAAATTCATGTTCGATCTGGGTGGTGCAACTTTCCTCGCGGGCCGCTTGAAACGGATCTATTTGGACGCTATCTCACATCAGCGTTTTTTCCTGTTGTTTCCAAAAGACCACAAGTCAGACGGAGTGTACGCATCACGCATATAATTATCGATTTGTTTTACGATGTCAGGATGTTTGGTTGCAATGTTGTCCGCTTCACCCAAATCCGCGGACAGATCATAAAGTTCAAGCAGGGAATCGGGGCTCTTGCCGACGTTATTTCGCACGCCTTTCCATTTTCCCCAACGGACAGCCTGTTTTCCACCGCGTTCATAAAATGCCCAGTACAGATACTCATGACGCCGCTGTTGTGCTTCTTGCCCCATCAATGCCGGCAGGTAACTGATCCCATCGATTCCCTTGGGCGTAGCGACACCAGCGATTTCCAGGCATGTTGGCATTACATCCCACATTGCAACTGGAATATTGCAAATCGTTCCCGGTTTGATTTTCCCAGGCCATCGCGCGAGGAATGGAACTCGGATTCCGCCTTCGTAAAGATCGCGTTTGTGGCCACGCAACGGACCGTTCGAATCGAAGAACTTCGGGTCATGACCGCCCTCCATGTGCGGGCCATTGTCGCTTGTGAAAGAAACAATTGTGTTGTCATCGATTCCCAGCTCCGTTAGCAAATCCAGCAACTCACCCACGTGCCGATCCATTCGCGTCATCATTCCCGCAAACGCAGCAATGGGATTGACCACCATTGGCCCTTTGTATTTTCCAATTTTGCCGTCAAATTGGGGCCACTTCGCGCGGAAGGGTGCGTGATCCTCTTCAGGAACATGCATTGCTGCGTGAGGTATCGTAAAGGGAACATAGGCAAAGAATGCCTTGTCCCGGTTGTCTTTCACAAATTTCAGCAACTGGTTGTTGATAAGGTCCGCTGAATAGGTGTCGTCGTCCAGTAGCACTTTCTCATCATTGTGCCACAAATGAGTTGGATAGAACGTGTGTGCCTGACGTTGACAGTTGTAGCCAAAGAACTCGTCAAAATGCTCAGATGGATCACTCTCTGAACCAGGTGCCCCAAGGCCCCATTTTCCGAACATGCCAGTTGTATAGCCAGCATCTTTCAGGCGTCTCGGAAGGGTGACGATGTCAGCAGGCATCGGCGCCTGCCCCTCTGGCTGTACTTCTCGATTACCTCTTACAAAGGCATGGCCTGTGTGTAACCCGGTCATCAACACACAACGCGTCGGAGCACAGACAGTGGACCCGGCATAATAATCGGTAAACGTAACGCCCTCGGATGCGAAGCGATCAATATTGGGCGTTTTGAATTTCGTCTGCCCAAAACAGGAAAGGTCACCATATCCGAGGTCATCGGCCATGATATAGATGATATTTGGGGAGCGATCCGCGGCCAACGCTGGCGTCACAAAAACGCATGACAATACTGCGAAAATTATTTTCTGCATGGAAGTTGTTTTCGTTGGGATGGATAGAGTTGGAGATTTTGATAGTTACTATTCTTTGTTAATCATAGTCCATCAAATAAATAATGAGGCTGCAACGGCCTCAGCATAAGGACTGCCCCGGCGGCTACTGTTCCCGAACCTGATCTCGTTTTTCCGACGCGCGTTTTTGTGTTTCCTGAAGCAGCACGCGAAACTCTTCCAGCTTACTTTGCACGTGGGGAAACTTTATCAAGTTCTTTTTTTCCGCCGGATCATTCACTAGATTGTAAAGTTCCTCACCGTCCGGCCATTTTCCATAACGCCAGCGTTGGTTTCGCAAGGCAAACCCCATCTTTTCTCCACGTGTTACCACGCTGTAGGAGAATTTCTTTTTGCCCAATCTGTCAGGGTGCGCGAGCAA
>JAPOKD010000365.1 GCA_029977825.1 Planctomycetota bacterium
CACTTCCCAAAGCAAGCCGTAGCGTAGCCTTGCGACTTCAAGTGATCCGCGATCGTATGCTCGCTCGGGTTCAAGCCTTTGGTAGAAGTTGGAAACAGCACATGTTGATGCATCCCCACCCGCTTCGGGTAGCAACCGGTCAGCAACGCGGCTCGTGATGGTGTGCAGACAGGCGAAGCAACCATGAAACTGGTGAATTTTCGGCCTTCCAGGGCCAAGCGATCAACGTTTGGTGTTTTGATCGTCTCTGACCCAAAACAACTCAGATCACCATAACCTTGGTCGTCCGCAAAAATGATCACGAAGTTCGGGTCCGATGCCTGTGTTTTATCTATGCAGGAAAAGAGTGCGGCACAAATTGCAAGTGAAGAAAGTAATTGTGTCGAGCTTTTCATGTGGGCTGACCTTTGGATGACACGTAAGAAGTTAAGCACACAGTCTACCATGACTGTGTGCAATTTCGTGATCGCAAATCGGGTTTCCATGGGATTCCCCCTGAACAGGCCGCAGTCAAGTACGAGATCAGCAGCGAAGGAGGGTGAAAGCCAGTTGGAATCTGGAGCAGGCTAGTGATTTGGATGCGTTTTGAAGAGTCAATTATCCAGATAGCTGTCTGTGGGTTCATGTTCCCGAACTGCTCCGCGCGGAGCTCTTTCTGCGATTGATTTGTTTTTTCTTCCAGAGTATTCATCCCGAACCCACTTCGGTTGCCAAACGTCCAGGACACGCTTACTGGCGTTGTCGCCGTGTCGAAGGATCATGGTCACCAATCAGCTTTCGTGAGGCGTGGATCACTGGAGCGTTCGCGCTCGCATGTTTGGTGAATGTCGTTGGCTATTCGCATCGGCAGCGCTAACCTGATTAGCATTATGCAAATCGAATGGATTTTTGCGTGACCGTAATATCAGCGTGCTCATTTGGGTGGAATTCAGGCAAGCTACGATTGAGTCGGAACGCTAAGGATGTTTATCCGGCGTATTCTGTAGTGACTTGAATGGTTTTGTGTACCATGCCGAGAACGAAGTACAGACTCGTGAAATATCATCTCCTGCCAAGACGGCGCATGGTACGAGCAACAGGGTAACGCCTGTGGCAAACAGTACGCCGAATGCCAGTGAAACAGCCATCGGAATCAGGAACTTTGCCTGGATCGATGGATCGAATATCAGCGGTGTCAGACCCACGAAGGTCGTCACCGATGTGAGGAAGATCGGACGAAAGCGATTGGTACCTGACTCAGCGACTGCTTCAAGCAGAGAGCTTCCCGCAGCGCAACGGCGATTGATAAAGTCAACCATCACTAACGTATCGTTGACCGCGATCCCAGCCAGTGCCAGCATCCCGAACACTGACAGGTAAGACGGTGTGAGATCAAGCAGAATGTGGCCGAAGATGGCGCCAATGATCGCAAAGGGCACTGCCAATAGCACATAGAGTGGCTGAATCAGCGATCGCAACGCCACAGATAGCAGACCGTAGAGTGTTAGTCCAAGAAGGATTGCTCCGACGAGCGTCTGCTGTCGAGTTGTCTCGGCGTCCTCAACATAACCGTCGTAACGAAAGGTGAGTCCGGCTGAATTGCAGAGTTCCTGAAGCGTTGGATCGAGGTCCCTCGCGATCGCAACCATGTCAACGCTTTCATCTGTTATGTTCGCACCGATCCTCGCCACCTCGGCTTTGTCTTTGCGTTCGATGTTGCTGGGGGCTTTGACGACATTGATACTAGCGACCGTCTTGAGCGGTACTTTGTCACCTGACGGAGTACGGATTTTCAGTCTGTCGAGCGTGTGAAGCGATCGCCGACCCGCTTCCGGCAGTCTCACCATGACACGTACATCATCGGTGCCCCGTTGAAACCGCTGCGCCTCTTCACCGTAAAATGCCTGCCGAACCTGGCTGGCCAACATCGATTGTGTCAGCCCCAGTTCAGCGGCGCGAGATTTTAAACTAATTCGAAGTTCGTCTTGCCCTTCGTCAACGTCTGTCCATTGGTCTTTCAGCCCGGGATAGGTCTCCAATAATGCCTTGATTTTTCTGGCAACTTCTCGCTTTGCGGGCGAATCGGGGCCTCGAAGTTCCAGATTGAATTCGTCATCGTCCGGCCCCCACTCACGAACCATTGCCGCCTCGGTACGAGTTCGGAACTCACGAGCCTCGGGGATTTCCCCAACGAGTTCACTCCAACGGGTTGCCAAGTCCGTGTTCGATGGTCCCGGTTCACTGCGCTGTTCCGGCGGCAGGACCTCGAACGATGCGTAAGCTCGTGATCGGTCGTAGTCGCGGCCGGGACGTGAGGCACCAGCCAGCGTAACAATGTTGCCAACCATTGATTCACCGGTGACTGGATCAACAGCTTCTTTTTGGAGTACATCGAGTGCGTCAGTGATGCGTTGAACGTACCGCTGAGTAACTTCCAATGGCGTGTTACTGGGTAGGCTGAGCATCGCGCTGATGCGTGTGGTATCTACGGTTGGGTAAGGGACGAATTTCATTCTCCCGCTGAGACAGTAACCTGCCATCATTAATGCCAGCGCGGTAAAGCCTGCAATCACTGCCCAGCGACCAGTGATCGCGAGTCGAAGGATGGGTGCGTAAATCCGTTCAATGAAGCGTTGCAGTAGTCTGGCGATGCCGGCTTGGAATCGAGAAAACCATCCCCTTGGCGGCTTGTATCGCAAATGTTTCAAGTGTGCCGGTAAGATCAATTTGGATTCGACGAGCGAAAACAAGAGCACCATCGTTACGATCGGTGGAACCTGTCGTGCGTAATCTCCCCAGTTTCCGTCGAAAAACATCATGGGCAAAAACGCCACAACTGTCGTTAGAGCGCCGAATGTGACTGGCGTCGCAATCTCTTTGGTGCCTTGGATGGCAGCCTTCAGCGGGTCGATTCCGTCACTTATTTTGCAGTAGATATTCTCGGCAGTCACAATGGCGTCATCGACGACAATGCCGGTTACGATAATGAATCCGAACAGACTCATCACATTGGCCGTCATGCCAAACCAGGGCATGAAAATAGCAGCTCCGGCAAAGCTGACTGGAATTCCAATCACGATCCAAAATGCTACAGCAGGACGGACGAACAAACCCAGAATCAATAGCACAAACAGTCCGCCCAGAGCTAAAGCCCACGTCAATGTGCTCAGCCGTTGACGGATCGCAATCGATTGATCGTCCCAGATCTCCAAGCGGATACCTTCTGGAAAGATAGCTGGGGTTCCGGCGATGTACTTGCGCACCGCTTCAGCGATTTCAAGTGCATTTTCGTTGCTCACCCTCATCACTTCCAGCAGCAGTGCCGGACGGCCGTTGTAGTAAAGTCGTGGTTGTTCTTCACTAAATCCATCAGTGACCTTCGCAACGTCACCAACGCAAATTTCGGCGCCTTCAACCGAACGAAGCGGAATCTGTTCAAACTCTCGGCTGGTAAACGCCTGACCGTCGGTACGGACAATAAATGTACCGCTGTTGCTATCGATTGCTCCGGCTGGCAGGTCGATTGAAAAATTGCGGATTGCGTCGGCAAGTTCTCGAAAACTGAGGTCATACGCCAAAAGTTTTTCCACATCCGTTTCGATGCTGATCTCCGAGTCGAGGTCTCCTTGCAGGACGACTCGGCTGATGCCGGGCATCTCCAGCAGGTCGCGTTGGACCTTGTCAGCAACATCGCGCAGCTCACGTAACGACAAATCCCCCGTGACTGCGATTTCCAGAATTTCGTAATAGTGAGCTGACTCGGGGATGTAGATTCGTGGAGGTTCTGTTTCGGCAGGAAATGTAGTTATCCTGTCGACCCGTCCCTTGATGTCATCAAGTAGATCCCGTCGGTCTTTTCCACGAGCGGCCCGTACCCAAATCCACGCTCCCCCGGGAGATCCTTCGGCATTGATGGATTCAATGCCTTCGACACCTTCCAATGCTTCTTCAATCGGGATCAGGATTGCACGCTCGATGTCTTTCCCGGTTGCGCCCCGATAGGCCATGCGAATACTGATACCATCCCAACTGAGGGCCGGAGTCACCTCAAGCGGAATTTGCGTCAGGGCAACAAAACCTCCCGCGACCAGAATCAAGATCATCAGGAAATTTGCTGCGATCCCGTTGCGGGTGAACCAACCGATCATGGAGTCGCGCTCCCAGTCGTTGGTTGACTGGCCAAAGACTCCGACTCGACTTCTGAGATGATGTCGACTACCGCTCCTTCAGGAGCATAGACCAACATGGTTGTCGCCACTAAATCGCCCGGCCGGATGGTCGTGTCGCGAACGATCACGTATTTATCATCCGACCACAAAGGTGCGATATTTCGCGTACTCAACTTTTTCGTTTCGGCATCGATCAAATGGATTTGGTTTAAAGAGCGGACTGAGCTTCTTGGGATAGCGATGACATTTTCCAACTCTTCGCCGCGAATCGTTGCGCTCACAGGCTGCCCAATACGCAACACTGGGCCATTGCGATCAAGAGCAAATGGGTCAGAGATTCGGGCGATCGCAAACAACTCAAGTGAATTAGGGTCCAGGGCTCCTTCGGTACGAACGATTTGACCGCTCCATTCAGCGTCGTTGTCCGGATTGATGGCATCGCGGAGCGTGACTTCCAATGGCGGATCACTTTCACGTTCTGGAAGATTCAAAAAACGTAGTTCTTGGGTTGCGATCGGTAATCGTACCTCGGCATAATCGACTGCGAAGACGTCTCCCAAGGTTGTTCCGACTGTGATCAATTCACCGAGGCCAATTGCCTTGGTGACCACACGACCAGCAAAGGGAGCGACAATTTCGGTGCGTTCCAGATCTCGCTCGGCTTGATCTAAATTTGCCTTCGCGACCTCAACGTCGTTCTCGGCCTGAAGAAGCAGCGATCGAGCTGCTTCCAGTTCAGCCAGAGAGGCGCCATCCTGAGCAGCAAGTTGTTCCATCCGCTCTTTGGCTGTCGTCGCCAAATCGAAGGCGGCCCCACTACGGCGCACTTCCTGCTCTGCGATTCGAATTGCTGTTTTGTAGTCCCGATCGTCAAGCTCCAGTAGAACATCACCTGCTGAAAAAAAACGGCCTACTTCAAACTCAGGATTAATCTTGATGACACGCCCAGTCACCTCGGCCGATAGGGTCACCTGGTTATGGGGGCTCATCAATCCATGGGTCTCGATGTGGACTTGATAGCTGCCGACTTCCAAAGGCTGCACGCGGCTTCGGACTTGGGTGGGCTCAGCCGGCTCGACAGCTTCCTCTTCCAAGGGAATTGAGAGTTGACGAAATCCATACCATCCACCCGCCAGAATGCAGGCAGGCAAGATGAGGCGTAACAGTAACGCGGCAAACCTTTGTGTCATTTTCATTGAGAGCAAGAAGGCCGGGTACGTTTCTGGCGACGGGACCCGCGAAGGGAGGGAAACAAGAGAGGGTTGGAGGCAGCGGAGGGTGGCGGTGGATGCGACCACGACGATCGAAGTAATTGGACCAAAGGTGCTTCGTACGGGCCGTGCCCATTCTTGGCCGTTGACTTGCCGTGATTTGGCAAACTTACAACTTTGCCGGGTCTGTTGGTTTGGTCTCGATAACGGTGTTGGACTGCAGAAACCGCGATTGGTTCAGGAACGCTACCGGACAAATCCGCCCACCTCGTCAGCATAGCTGGTCGCCAACCCGATGTCACTTATTAGTTGGCCTCAGATGGCCCGGAAATCTGTGTCTGAACGGAGTTCAGGACGCTGTTTCTGATGAAAATGGCAACGTACGTCCCGAAGAAGTGGAGTCCACTTGCGGCTCCGGCAGGGCACTTTCCCGATTGTTTGACAAAACTCTGTCCGGGATAGCGTCCGCGGGTGTTGACTAATTTTCAAAACCTCTTGATTACGAAGTGTTATCACCGTTCAAAGTGGCCTGTTTGTGAATCGCGGTGTTTAACGACATTTGGGAAATAACAATCGCCTCGGCCAATCATCAGGTCTCAAGACTTC
>JAPOKD010000377.1 GCA_029977825.1 Planctomycetota bacterium
ACGCTGGATTTGCCTTTGTCGTTTTAAAACCTTGGGGAGAACGCACGACACCGCAGACCCAACTTCGGGCGATCATCAAGTCTCTGAATGAGAAGATGGCAGCCATCCCTGGGGCACAAGTAAAAATTGCCAATGCTCCTGCGATACCGGGGCTTGGTTCGACTGGTGGCTTTACATTCGAAATCCAGGACCTGAATGACCGCGGCGTTACCGCACTTAGCGAGGCCAGCAACACGTTCATCAAAGCTGCCAGACAGCGCCCGGAACTGGCGGGTGTCTACACTACCTTTGATGATGCCGTCCCACAGCGATACCTCGATGTCGATCGCACGAAAGCAAAAATCCACAGCGTTTCGCTATCCGAACTGTTCGCCACGCTGCAAATCAATCTCGGCTCACTTTACGTCAACGAGTTCAACAAATACGGCAAGGTCTACCGTGTTTATCTGCAGGCAGAAGAAGAAGCACGCTCAGATGTCGATGACATCGGACGATTGAAAGTGCGAAACAAGGAAGGAGACATGATAGACCTGAATGCCTTTGTCAACATCGAGCCACTCGTTGGCCCTTACAACATCCCACATTACGATCAATACAAATCTGTTGCAGTAAACGGTGGCAACGCACCCGGCTACAGTTCAGGGCAGGCGATCAAAGCAATGGAAGAACTGGCCAACAATGAATTAGCTGACGGTTTCGGGTTCCAGTGGACAGGAATCACTTATCAACAATTGAAAGCTGGCAATCTTGCCCCGCTGATTTTCGCCCTGTCACTGGTATTCGTATTCCTCGTTCTTGCCGCTCAGTACGAAAGCTGGACCATGCCCATGATGGTACTGATGGGAGTTCCGCTGGGCTTGCTGGGAGCTGCAGGAGCGTTGACCGTCCGAGGCCTTGACTTGGATGTGTACGGTCAGATCGGCTTGGTGATGCTGATTGGCTTGACTGCTAAAAATGGAATTTTGATTGTTGAATTTGCCGCCGACCAGCGACGAAACGGAGCAACCATCCTGGAGGCAGCCATGGAAGCGTCCCGAGTACGTTTGCGCCCGATCCTGATGACTGCGCTCGCGTTCATCATTGGCCTGATTCCACTGGTCATTGCGACTGGTGCAGGAGCGAACTCCCGTCGCTCGCTGGGAACAACCGTGGTAGGCGGGCTCGCTGTTGCGACCGTCCTGATCATCTTTGTTCCGATTTTCTATTACACAATTCAGCACATGCGTGAGTGGACGATGAAATCGCGAAAACCACACACAGCTGAGCCCGAATCCGAAACCACTCCATGATTGAGATTGGATGAGCAAGGTGTTTGAAATTATTCCCGCTACCGCAAACCTGATTCTTACGTTGCAACGTATTTGTGA
Source organism: Planctomycetota bacterium (assembly GCA_029977825.1). Taxonomy (GTDB): domain Bacteria; phylum Planctomycetota; class Planctomycetia; order Pirellulales; family Pirellulaceae; genus Rubripirellula. Next base: position 1,368 of record JAPOKD010000377.1, read on the forward strand.
TTGCTCACGACGTGCAAGCTTGTACGCCATGGTCGTCGCAATCGCGACTACATCGGGTTGCGATACCAAGCCAACCGCGAAAACTACACCTCCCCCGCCTCTGGTATCAGTTGCTGAGGTTTCGCAGGCTACCGTGCCAATCATCTATCCGTTCAGCGGCACGGTACAAGCGGTCAAGTACATTGACATCATCCCGCGTGTTACTGGATACATCACAGAGCGGAAGTTTGTTGAGGGAAGCATCGTCAAGAAAGACCAGTTGCTATATGTGATCGACCCAAGGCCATTCAAGGCCGCCCTCGATAGTGCCCAAGCCGATCTTGCTCGCAGCGAGGCACAACTGAAACTCTGGACCGGTGAAGTAAAAAGGTACACCGACCTCGCGAAACAGGGTGCGGGTTCTGAACAACAGAAGGAAGAGGCCGTCGCAAAAGAAGCCGAGACCCAAGCCGACATTGAACAGAACAAAGCCAACATTGAAACGGCAAAACTTAATCTCGAATACACAAACCTGACGGCTCCGTTTGAGGGTCGAATACAAAACACCAAAAGAAATATCGGCCAACTGGTAGATGCTGAATCGACGGTCCTGACTTCGCTTGTCCAGATCGATCCCATTTATGTCGAGTTCAAAGTCACACGCAATGAACTGTTTGAAATGCAGAACCTCACCACCGGTGACCTAACGAGCAAGAAGACCGATATATCGAATATCAAATTCAAAGTCACATTGCCAAACGGCAAGGAGTACGGACAAGAGGGCACCCTCGATTACATGAGCTCGGAAATAGATCCATCCACTGATACGTTGATGGTTCGCGGGATCATTGCAAACCCAGAGGACAAATCAAACTCGGAATCACTGATATCAGGTCAGTATGTTCCTGTTCAAGTCATTCTGGGCGAAACCCCCAACTCGCTTCTAGTCCCGAAAGCAGCTTTGGTGGAATCACAACTGGGTGAGCAGATTTACGTTGTGAACAGCTCGAATCAGGTGGAAATCCGCAATGTCACGGTTGGCACTCTGTACAAGGAACAGTACGTCATCACTTCCGGACTGAAACTCGGCGAAAAAGTGATTGTCGAAGGGACGCAAAAAGTTCGTGCAAAGACGACCGTGAAAATAACGAACTCGGAATCCGCGACACCTGCCCCAAGCCAACCCGCAACGGAAAAGAAACCTGCGGGCACACCAACTGCCCCGCCTGCTGCAGGTTCCAACACCCCTGCTGCGGCAAAAAACTGACGTGCTTTGCACCCGCCAGCCAGCAAAACGAGGGCGGCGCGTAATGCAATGCGGATCGCAATGCAAATAGTTTCCACCCCGAATGCCTTCGTTCGGTATTCCTGTAATCGAACGGAAAAAGCAAACCTACGGACCAAGTGTCGGAAGGATGCATTAGAATGGGCCAGAGACTCCTTTGACCTCTCTGGCTTGTTTGCCGTAACGCAACTGCTTCATGGCTCCCACCCCCATCACAACAAACCATGCATTCGACTCTTCGAATTTCTTCTTTGACGATCCTGATCTGCAACCTGTTCCTCGTCAGCTCACTGCTGTGCCGTGCTGAGACGTTTGGCGTCGAGGCCCAAACACCGAAACTGCCGAACATCGTATTTTTCTTTACAGATGACCAAACCACCAGCACGCTGGGTTGCTATGGAAATCCCGTTGTTCAGACCCCCAACATCGATACCTTGGCCAGAGAAGGCACGAGGTTCGATAACGCCTGTGTGAGTCATTCGATCTGTTGGGTCAGTCGAACGACAATCCTCAGTGGGTTGACTGGCCGCAGCTTTGGAACCTCGAGCAATCCTGACACTGCAACGCCAGCAGCAGTCGAAACGCTCTACAGCGATCTGTTGCGTGAGAACGGATACCGCACCGGCTACTTTGGGAAATGGCACGCCAAGATGCCACGCAAGTTCAAACGTGAAGATCACTTTGATGAATTCGAAGCAATTGGCCGAAATCCTTTCTACAAAAAACAACCTGATGGCAGCTTGCGTCACGAGACGGAGGTGATTGTTGATCGCGGCATCAAGTTCATTCAGTCGCAGCCCAAAGACAAGCCATTCGCCTTGAACATGTGGTTCAATGCGTGCCACGCAGAGGATAGTGACCGCAGGCCTGGAATCGGGCATTTTCCATGGCCAAGAGCAGTCGATGGGATGTACGAGGACATCGAGATTGCTCCACCACGGTTGAATGACCCGGGCATCTTTTATGCTTTGCCTGACTTTCTGAAGACCACCATCAATCGTGAACGCTTCTTCTGGCGTTGGAATACTGATGACAAGTACCAGACGAATGTTAGAGCCTACTATCGGATGGTAAGCGGGATCGATGGTGCGATTGGTCGCTTCATGCAGGCCCTTGAAGCTGCGGGTCTGGCTGACAACACGATCATCGTTTATTCAGCCGACAACGGTTATCACATGGGGAACCGTGGTTTGGCGGGAAAGTGGTCTCATTTTGAGGAATCACTGCGCGTTCCCTTGATAATTCATGATCCCCGTGTCAAACCGTCTCAACGCGGACAAGTGAGTAACGCAACCGCCTTGAATCTGGACTTGCCAGCCACGTTTCTGGATTGGGCTGGAGTTGAGATTCCAAAGCGATACCAGGGCCTCAGCCTGAAACCAATCGTGAATGGCGATGCACCCGATGACTGGAGGAAAGAAACGTTTCATGAACACTTTGCCGTTCGCAATCGCATTCCCGCGTTCGAGGGACTACGCAACGAGAATTACAAGTATGTGCGATATATTGATCACGGGAATCATGAGTTCCTTCATGACCTGAAAAACGACCCGGACGAATTAAAGAACCTCGCCAACGACCCCGACTACGCGGGCGTGCTCGAGGCAATGCGACAACGTACGACCGAGAAAGTCAATGAGTATGGTGGTCCACTGGATCCCTTCACAAACCTCAGTCAATCAACAGCTCCCATGCCAACTGCTTCTGCCAACAACGTGGGCCGTCTTGATACTGACGGCTTCATGAAAGTTTTCGACGGCAAGAGTCTTCGGCAATGGGCGGGTGACACGAAATACTGGTCCGTCAAGGACGGAGCCATCACAGGAACCACAGATGGTTCGTTGAAGATGAATCGCTTTTTGACTTGGAAAGGCTCAACCATTCGAAACTTTGACTTGCGTGTCAAAGTGAAAGTGACAGCAGGGGGAAATAGTGGCATCCAGTATCGAGGCACTTCTCGACCCGAGCTGGGACTTGATGTCGTGACCGGATACCAATGTGATGTTGTGGCAAACAATGCTCAATACAATGGCATGTTGTACGAGGAAAAAGGCCGACGCATTCTTGCTCGTACCGGCAAGAAAGTAGTCATTGACACCGATGGGCAAGGCTGGATCGTTGATTCATGGGACCCTCCCGTTACACCCCCCAACGAGTGGCACGAATACCGCGTGCTTGTCAAAGGTAACTACCATCAGCACTGGATCGATGGAAACAAGACCGTCGACGTCGTTGACTTGGACAAAGTTGGACGAGTACTTGAAGGTGTGCTGGCGGTCCAGGTGCACGTGGGCCCTGCAATGACCATCCAGTACAAAGATTTTGAAATCAAGCATCTGCCAGACGACCTACCTCTGCAAGTTTCTGCGGACCATCCCATTCCAGACGATGCCATTGGAGTACGCCCACAAGGGCGACTCCCAAAAGGATGGACACCGCCAATCTACGGTCAACGCCAAAAATAATTGCTGGCATTGCAGTCGAACGGCGGAAACCTGCTGCGCAACTAACTGAAAGAAGTGCTACTGGGCATCAAAGACAGCTTGCATCCACAACCCACTTGAGCTGCATTTGCACCCCGGAACCAGCATTTCAGGTAGTTGATGGTCGGGAAAGAATTCGGCTGACCGCGTTTTTCCACGGCTTGCATCCAGATCAGGTAATACTTCAGCGCGACGTTTTCAGAATTGACACTGCACCCCTGATTGGGGTATTTGGGAGGTTGAGGATTTCAATACGAACACGAGGTTCGGCTCATGACCGATCGGGACGAAGTCAAACTTCACTGGCTTCAGCAGAACGAACGCCGCCACATTCGCAACCTACCCCGCTGGGCAAAGGTTCGGATTGAAAAAAAAGCAGCGAAGTGGCTTGGCAAGACCTGCAAAGTTTCCGTGCCGCTCTTTTGGGGGCAGGAGATGTCGGTTGTCTTTCCTGAGTTTGTTTCCGGCCGTCTGGGAAAGTTTGGCTACTTCGAGGATGATGTCACGTCAATGTTCATCGATTGTGTTGAGCCAGGCATGACGTTTTACGACGTGGGTTCACATTACGGTTACTTCAGCCTGCTAGCTTCGTCGCTTGTTGGCCCCAACGGCCACGTCTTCGCTTTTGAGCCCACCGCAACGACCTACGAAGTTTTGACAGAGAACGCAGCACGATGCGATAACATTACTTGCTGCAAAGTTGCCGCCTACCGAACGTCCGGCCCACTCGCATTCATCGA
>JAPOKD010000385.1 GCA_029977825.1 Planctomycetota bacterium
AGTTTCTTCAGGAAGAGTCCAAGTGAGACGTGACTCGAAGAACGGCGTGTCTGCGGTGAAGAGATTCATCGTATCTGGTCTGCAGTCGATGTGTTCCCTTGCAGCCCACTCATTGCTCGTTTTGCGTAGCCGCGCGTGCTTGGACCCATCGGATGCTTGCATCGAATGATCTGGGATTCGATTGGTTTTCTTACCCAGCCGAGCATCTGCTGCAGTCGCACTGAAACACCAAACTCTCGTTCGTGAGCTCTAGCACCTTTGGGTGGCTATAAAAAAACCCCACCTGCAATGTCGCAGGCGGGGTCAGTATCAGCTAAGCAGTTTTCAGCAGTAGTTACTGGTTAAGCTGCTCTTCTATGGTTTCGCTAGCGGCTCGGGTACCAAGTGCACCCCACAAGCCATATGGACTTTTCTGTCCAGGGGCAGTTTCGGGCCCCATCCAGCCTGGCGAACCACCTGAACCCCGCTCAATCGGTGGTTTCGTCGAATCACCTGCTTCAATGCTGTCTGTGATGAAGACAACAGCTCCATCAGCCATCAGAACATGAGCACCGCCCTGATGCCGACTACCAGCCGACATGATCGTCTCGTTGTAATCACCACCGTTACTCAGGTGACAGTTGGGAGCGTTGGGTGGCAGGATGGTTTGCATGCCAGTGTAGTGAGGTCGGAAGTCAGCCCAACGGACACCACGCATTTGGGTACCACCGGTTGAGACGTTTGCACCCGGCCCCCAGCGTGAGGGACGCTCAGGGTCGATGTTGACGTTATTCTTACAAAGGCTTGGATTCATCGCTGGACCGTTCCCGGTTCGAGCGAAGTCAGCTTTGACCTCACGTTGTTGAAGCGAGGTGCAGATTTCGCCTGCTGCGATCGTGTTCGCCAAACCATCCAAGCAATCGCGGAATTTTGAGTCATGTCGTGGCCAGAAGAATCCACGCATCGACGCACGAGCACGTGTTGCCATCCAGTTCAGATCTCGGACTCGGTTGGTTGCATTCCCATTTGAGTTGCTCTTGAATCCGAACTCGTTGATGCCACCATCTCGGCTACGGTCAATCGCATCGCCGATGCAGGCACCATAGTTGGATCGGGCCAAGCCGGGTGGGCTGTATGCAGGGTCACTGGGGCAGCGATAGGTTGGCACCTGTGTCATCCATGGAACGTATTGAGTTCTCCAAGGAGCTGGACCCATTGCAGGCCACATTCCACCAAGCACACTCCCGGGCATGGAGGTTCCAGGAACCGTTTCAACGCTGGGATTGGAAATTTTTTCCCACAGTGCCTGCTGCTCAATGAAAGGTGTAAGTGGAACCAGGTAACTCAGGAAGAGTCGGTTGTAATTGTTTGTGGCATTGCCAGCAGTACCGCGTGTTGTACCGGTTCCATGCTTGGGCAACTGCTTATAGGTACTGTGGTAGTTGTGAATGCCGAGACCGATTTGCTTGAAGTTGTTACTGCAAGACATGCGGCGAGCGGCTTCTCGCGCGGCTTGAACTGCCGGAAGCAGCAGGCCAACGAGCACGCCGATAATGGCAATCACGACCAAAAGCTCCACGAGCGTGAAGCCTCTGCGATCGCGAGTCTCTCTGATCATCATGAACTCCGAAAATTACAAGAAATGAGAAAAGCGGGGGAATCCCCAGCGAAGATACCTTTTGAGACTATCAACAATCACCGGCTAAGACAACTAAAAACAGCGTCTGTTGACCCGGGATCTGAAAAGTATTCAATTTTTCTTCTTATTACTTCAAACGAATTTTCATTCAAAATTACCGCCGAGGGCAACCTCTTTTCGGTAACAGTTTGAATCGCTTCAGGGTGTTGAGCTACTGCTCATCGTGGAAAACCTCATGAAACCGGTTTCATGGAATCGCTTTCCCTGTCAGCCGCCTCAAGCCGGCTTGGGCATCTTCATCCAGAGGATTCTTCGTCAATGCCTCACGATAGCTCTCGATTGCCTCAGCTCTTGCCCCGATGGCTTCATATACGGATCCCAGCCATGTGTCTACAGGTTCCAGTGACGGCTCAATGTGCAATGCTTCCTGGTAGCTGAGGATTGCTTTCTCAGGTTCATTATTCTGCTCGTAGGCGCGACCCAGATTGGCGTAAGCCTCTGCCAGCATTGGCTCTGCATCGATTGCGTTCAAGAGATATTCAATTGACTCGCGGAGGTCATCGTTCATGCCAGCTGCCACTCCTGCATTCATGTAGCTACTCGCATTGAGCATTGATTCATCATGAACCCGCAGATTGCAGACCACGATCGACAGGACTGTTGCTGAGATGGGGACCAAATAAGAATTCCAGTCACGGGTGCGAAGCATCTGAATCAGGACCGGTATGCCGCCAGCTGCAAAAAGTATCAGCAGTGGTACTAACGGCTCACGGTAGCGACCGAGGATAAAAAAACCAACGATGGCTGCCACCATCACTAACGTGAATGCATAAAGCAACGAGAGTTGCCGCCATCGCTTTCGCGTCACAAACATTCCCCAGACAGCGAGAGGGCAGAGGATTCCAAAGTGCCACACGGGGGCAAGCACACGCAGCGTGACGGAGAAGTCACGATAGACCCTCATGCTTTCGACATCAGGTACTTCGAATCGGTTTACTACCATGAGTGACTTCAGGCACAACAACTGGATCCAATTCACTGGATCCTGCTTGATTTCTTCAAATGACTTTTCAAACCAGTAACGTGAAACCTCGCGGGATGTCAATTCCCGTCCTTCGTCCAGTTCGGCTAACCGCTGCGCATCCGCTCGCTCGTACTTTGGCGTTTCATGACCCGGTACTAAGGGGCGGTAGAGTCCATTGGAATTCAGGTTGTTTCCAATGTAGAAGTTGGGTCCTGCCTGAAAGGTCGTGGGTGACCATTCCCCACCCAAAGATGCGTTTCTGGCAGCCACTGGAAGCAGCACAAACGCAAGACCCAGGACATAAGTGACCATTAACCCGATTTTCCCAGTCCGTTCTGCTGGGCTTCGTAATGCCATCCAGATTGGAATGACAGGGACCCATAGCAGTGCATTCTCGCGAGTCAGTACAAGTAGGCCCAGTGTGATGCCGGCAAATATCGCATGAATTTTGGACGCTCGTCGATTCAGGTAAGAGCATTCAGCTAATAGCAGGCAAAGCAAAAACGAAGCCAAAGCGGTTTTTTGTATGATCCCGTCGTAATAAATCGCGGGAGGATAAAGGGCATACATCGCGGCAGCAATCACGCCCACTCGCCGATTGAATGCATGGCGACCAGCGATTCCGAGCAACGCGACACTGAGCGTGCCAAGGATGATTTGGAAGAAACGCAGACCGAATGTGCCTGCCGAAAATCCCTTGATCAGAACGGCGAGTGTGTAGGGGTACAGGGGCGCTTGATAAAAGGTCTGCTTTCCGTACCACTCGCCTGCTGCGATTTGTTGGGCCCAGTCGACGTAACCACGTGCATCGCCCATCAGTTGAACGACGGTGGGGAGCTCGACCGTTTGAAGCAAATTCATCAGTCGCAAAAAAAATGCTACCAGGCAAATACAGCCCAGTAGCATTTTGAAAGAATATTTACGATCGGCAATCGTGTTTACCGTTGTTGGCGTGGGCCCTTTTGTCTGTAGCCTCGCCTGCGGATTTTGCCGCCCCGCGGTATCACCGATCGATTTTGACGGCCGCCGTTTTCTCTTGCCCATAGTGACACAATTTGGCAGCGTGGGATGGTGGCCGTTACCGATGCTGACTACTCGTCGCCTTCACCTTCTTCATCCATCTGTGCATCATAGTCTTCCTCTTCTGTCTGACTCATTTGAGGCTCCGCAGGAGCTTCGATTAGAGTTGTTTCAGTGCTTGATGAGCAACCAGTTACGAAGAACAGAGACAGGGTGAACAGCATTGCCAAGAGTGTACGAGTCATTTTTTTCTTCCAAGTGGATTTTAAGTGGGATTTGTTCCAACGCTCGTATGTTGATCGAGTCAGCGGTTGGTGGCAACCACCAGTCTATTATTTTTAGTGCTTCTTTTGCACCTTTTGTTGGCCAAGATCATTTGCCTGAATCATCTCAGGACGTTTGATGAACCGATGCAGCAACGTTTCTGTTTTGCACCAAATCCGTCAATAGGATAATGCTTCAATGAGCCAGATCAGAGTCGTGGGGCAGGGTCGCATGACGGTTGCCATGATGATTTCCCAATTGGTCGAAAGCAGTGAGATCAAGGCGGCCAGAAAAACGGGTCCAGTCAGGGGATTCGTTGGGCTGGTAGTATTATTGGCAATAAAATCGCGGGAAGTTGCAGAGTTTTGAGGTGCTGATTCCTGCTTGGCTTTTTTGCGACTTTTACCAGCCCGTCTACTTTTCTCGCGACTAGCAGGGGGCAGCGCGGCAGTTTTGTGCAGTTGTGAGGATTCGTCGCCCTTCAGCTCAGGTGTCAGGGATGCCAGCGCTGTGAAAATCAAGGGAAAGGCAAAACAACTTGCGCGCGAGACGTCCAAGACGATCAGGCAGGAGCCCACACATCCCAGTGCCGCGATCAAAATGCTCATGCTCACCAGCGGTGAACGACTTTGCCAGTTTGTCCAGATTGCCAACGCGATCAGGATCCAAGCTCCTTCGAGGCAGCTCCAGCCAGCTAGTTGAGAATAATAGCCGGTCGCCGCTAGCAGATTCTCACCCAGCATGCTGAAGTCGGCTGGAGACCAGTTGGAAATGGCTTCCAGAAGTTTTCGGAAGATGACATAGCTCAAGATTGCCCCGACCAGCATCCAGCAACGTTGTTGGCGTGCCTTCATGTCCATATTCACCCCTAACAAAGTCGTCATACCGATCAACACCAAGGACATGATGGCACGTTCATCTGTCCAGCAAGCCAAGAACGCGCATGCAGTGAAGAGGATAGGACGATCAATCAACATCAGAGTCAAGGCAACCAAACCAATCGCAACCCCATCGAACGGTTTGGGTTCGAAGTTCATCGAGAAGCAGGCGTTGGATGCGTACAAACCCGCCAGGATCAGTGATGTTCCCAAGGCGATATTTCGATCACCGGTAATCCGGTATCCCGCGATGATTCCCGACAATAGAAACAGGCAGCCACCCAGTGATGCCGGTACATAGGGGTGCAGGTTCAGCTGCTTTGCAAGGGAAAGACAAGCAGCGCTGAACACTCGTGGCGTAAGTTTGGCCCCGTGGCTCCGAGCCCCCGGGTCAGCGGGTATCGTCAATTCAGCCGTATCGGCCAAAGGCTGATCCGCTTTCAGTTCGTACGCCGGCGGTAAGGGAGGGGTCGCATCATCCCATGCCAAGCCATCAAGGAAGATCGCTGGCACACAGCTGAACGACAATGTGGCGAACAGGGAAAGCAGCCAAACCTTGCCAATCCAGAAGGGGCCAGCGGTAAGGAAGTTGAGAAAACGGATGATCATGGCCGGCAGGTCGGGTATGAGTTGGTTGAATCCAGATTTATGAATGGGCCTTGCGTGCTTTCGAGCTCGTGAGCTTCTCCATCACGATGCGTTCGTGTTTACCCGATGATGGTGAGCTGAGGGAAGCTTCGACCACAACCAGCAGCCAGCACGTTCAGCAACCGCGCCCAAGATAAGCATTGTCGGTGGAATGATTGGCAAAGTATATCGTTCCCACGCGAAGGGCATCCACATGATCAGTAGAAGCAATGCGATGCACCACCAAAGCACCACAACGATCCCTATGGATCTGTTTCGAATGCAATCATAAGCAGATCCTGTGACGAGCAAAAAAAGGAGGGTGAACGCAATCGGGCCTCCGCAGACCAAGGCCGCTA
>JAPOKD010000584.1 GCA_029977825.1 Planctomycetota bacterium
AGGCGATCGGAAGTTAGCTGAGGGAATGGAGTCTCTGGAGCCATTTCGAAATCGCTTGACGATCTTGCAGGGACTCAGCGGGCGGATGTGTAATCCGGGCCATTCTTCGCATTACGGGGCATTGGGAGCTTACAAGGCAGGCGCGCACAGCCAGCCATCTGACGCGACCATTGATGGATTTCTCGCGCAGCAGTTACCTTCGGTCTTTAATCATGTTGGCTTGAAAATGGGAGATGGAAGTCAAGGGACGGCGTACCCTGCGATCAGTGCGATGGGAAAAAACCGGCAACTGCCTTTCCAGTGCAACCCAGAATTGGCTTTCCAGAATCTGTTTGGCAGTATCGCAGCAGGCGGTGACATCAAGCGGAATTATTTGCGAACGGGGAATGTGTTGGACGCGATGTCCGAGGATATACGCAAACTGCAGAAGCAGTTACCGCAACAGGGTCGTGAAAAACTGGACCACTATCTTGGTGGTTTTGAGGCTTTGCGTGATCGGAGGCTCAAACTGGTTGGAATGCAAGACGTTTTGAAGCGGCATGCGCCAGAGGTCAGTGACAAGTACACATCGAAATTCAGCACTGATCATCTTGAGGCCCATTTTGACATGGCCGCTTCGGCCCTGATCACGGGGATCACGAACGTGGTCACTGTCCATACCTGTGATCTCAATTCGTCATACCAGGGATTGGGGATCACTCCCAAAGTACATTCTGTTGGACACGGAGCCAGCAGTGGAAGTATGTCATCACAGGAATGTCGCAATCTGATCCGCAAGTTTCACTTTAACCTGATTTCAGAAGTCGCACGCAAGCTTGAGTCGATTCCCGAAGATGATGGCACGATGCTTGACAACACTGTGATCGTTTACGTCAGTGACAATTCCGATAAACACCATTCGACCGCGACCGAATGGCCGATGGTGGTGCTTGGGAATATGGCAGGACGCCTCAATTCGAAAGGACGCTACCTCGCTTATCCTGCGTATGGGAAAGCAGGGCACCACCATACCATTGGTAATTGGTTGACCACCCTCTGTCACATCGCAGGCACGCCTGTTGATCATTTCGGTCAACCGGACTTCGCGATCGGAAAAGAGAAAGACCAAATGGGGCCACTGGCTGAGTTGTTGGGTTCAGTTTAGACGCCCAGGTTAATGGCCAATCAGGTCTCGCCTGTCTTTCTGTGAAGGGTCACGACAGAGGTTGAAGTATCTGGTCTGACATCACTTTCATCGGGGTGGGGATGTTTTCAGAAGTCACGGAAATGCTGGTCCAGTTGGGCTGGCGTTTTCACTGAAAGAGATTCTGGAAAAAACGTAGACTCAAGCGTAAAGTTGGAACATGGCGAGCAGGCCTGCCATGTTTTTCAGCGTGGTGTCAGGATTGGGCCAGCAGCGCTGCGAACCGGCCTCGCTCAGGTAGCCGGAAATGAGGCTGTATTCAGCCAGATGCAGTATGATTCCGTTCCCGTTTCTGTAGGACAGCGAACCAGGGCTGAGGCGAATGCGAAAGCCATCTTCAAGGCTAAATCTGTCATCTGCGTCTTCACCTGAAACCTGATGCGTCGGGGAATTCGCGAAACGCGGATTGTTGGAGTCGCGGCGTGGAATCAGATCTTCCTTTGGGTCAGACGCTGCTGTATCAGCTATACTGTGCCCTGGATGGCAAGGCGTGTTACGTGGGTCTGCTCAGATATGGACTGACGGATTCGTGGACGTTTGCGTTGCCAAACAGAGAGCTTGGCGGTTTCTGGGGTATTCCGGGGGATCGGTTTTTTTGGGCAACGTGTAGAGGGAAGCATGAATTTCACGAGAAGGAAATTTCTGAAGTCGAAGGGTGCAGTTCTGTCGTTGCCTTTCCTGCCATCGCTGGCCATGGCTGATGACGATTCAACGGGCGGTGTTTCCGTTGGAGATCCCAGCAAGCCCAGTAAAAAGCTTGTGATCATGTACGTCCCCAATGGACTCGTGCGTAAATGCTTTTTTCCAGGTGAGGAGGGAGCAGAGTTACCGGGTTTTGTAGGTGGTTTTAATGCCGACAAGACCAAGAATGAACTCCGCAAACAGAACGAACCCGGTATCTATCCGCTTGAGCTGACATCGACAATGCAGCCGTTGGCTGAGCATGTCGATGATGTCACGTTGATTACCGGTTTGGACCGGACTTTCAAGAATGGACAGGATGTTCATGCTCAGGGTGCCTCTTGCTATCTGACAAGTCTTTCACCAGAGCAAGCTGCCGCAGCCGGGATCAGGCACCCCAATGGACGTAGCCTCGATCAGGTGATTGGCGATCAGGTTGGTCTCAACACTGCCTTTCGCACACTTGAAATCAGTTGCAATGGATTCAAAGCGGGAAAGGAATCAATCTACTTCGATAATATCTCGTGGTATGGACCCGACAAAATTGCGCCGTCCATCAAGGATCCTCAGAAACTTTACAACAGGTTGTTCATGGCTGACGGGTATCGACGGCACATGATGGATGTGACGGATCTGGTGCTGGCTGATGCCAAGTCGCTATCGAGAAAGCTCGGCAGCCGAGACCGTGAAACGATGGATGAGTTCATGGAGATGATTCGGGATATTGAAGTCCGGATCAAGAAGATGCAGAAGTTGATTTCCGAAGCCGATATCGAAATCCCAAAAGACGAAGTTTTGCCTCGGGGTGAGTACATAAGGCTGCAAGCTGATCTGATGTTGTTGGCGTTGCAGATGGGGATTACCAACGTCTGCACCTTCATGGTCGGGCCCGAGCGGTGGGATGCATCGCTGCTTTACGAAGGTGTTTTTCCCGGTCCGGTGCAACATCACAATATGACCCACAACCAAAAAGGCGATGGATACAAGGAACTACAGAAGATCGATATCTTCCACATGCAGCAGTATGCCTACCTGCTCTCCAGAATGAAGACACTGAAAGACACAGACGGGACCAGCTTGTTGGACAATTCCATCGTGACCTATGGCGCGGGGTTGGGAGATGGTGCGACACACCAATATTATGACTTGCCATTGATTGTAGCAGGCAGGTCACAGGGTCAGATCAAGCAAGGGCGATTCATTCGGTCCCGTAGTGGTACGTTGAATTCGAATATGTGGCTCACGATCGCAAACCTGATGGGCTTGGAACTTGAACAGTTCGCAGACAGTACCGGTGTTATCTCAGACTTGTGGGCATGAGCCACGGAAACATGAAAGCTGTATTGGAAATGTCTCGATTCATCGGCTGGCATCCTCATTCTGATTTGCCACTGCTGTCGCTGGTGCTGGTGCTTGCGTTTGTCACAAAACCCTCCGCTGCTCAGGCAGGCCAATTTGAAGAAACGATTCAGCCGTTGATTGCTGAACATTGTTTGCATTGCCATGAAGGGGCTGATGCAAATGGCGAGATGGACTTTGCGTTTGTTGGAAAGCGAGCAGATTTGACGGATAGGCCAGCCATGATCCTGGCAATGCTGAAGGCGATAGACTCTTATGACATGCCGCCTCAGGATGAACCTGACCTGGACGAGGAGGTGCGTCAGGAATCAGTGATTGCATTGAAAGCCATGTTGCGTGAATCAACCAAGGCAGCGCCGGTGCCGCAGATCCCAATTCGGCGTCTGAACCGGTTTCAATACAATAACGCAATCAAAGATCTGTTCGGTTTGGAGATGGATGTTTTTCATCTACCCGAAAAGCTGATGACTCGCGACCAGAACTATGTGGCAGCGGGCACGCAGGTCATGCCGGCCAAAGTGCGTGTCAGCAGTAAGTCGCTAATCGACTCAGGCGGTATGGCCTCTGTAAATGCTTTCCCCAAAGATTTAAGGGCTTCTCATGGTTTCGACAATCAGGCTAACCAGCTGACGCTCTCGCCGCTGTTGCTGGACGCGTTTTTGCGGTTGAGTGTTTCGATTACCGAAAGTCCGGATTTCAATGAGAAGACGGTCGGTATCTGGAACGAGTTCTTCAGAGAGCCGGAAGGCGAACAGGACCTGAGTGCTGAGATACAGCAACGTTTGCAGAGCTTTCTCAGACTTGCGTTCCGTGGTCCGGTCCAAGAAGGCACTGTCACGCGTTACCGGAAATACACGCTTGCAAATATCGAAGCGGGTTTGTCATTCACACAAAGTATGAAGAAAGCTGCTGCTGCAGCGTTATCATCGCCACTTTTCCTGTACAGAGCAGACACTGGCCACGCGACTGATGCAGACGTTGAGTTGGCATCGCGGCTTTCCTTCTTTTTATGGGGAAGTGGTCCTGACGATGAACTGCTGACCTTGGCGGAGCAGGGGC
>JAPOKD010000614.1 GCA_029977825.1 Planctomycetota bacterium
ACGAAGATGGAAACGTCCTTGGTGATGAGTCATACAGTGATCGCAGTGACCGCGTTCAGCAATCTCGCCGTCAGTGCGATTCGGACATTCATTCCCAGCAGTATCCGGATCATCGTCCAGATGACAGTGATTGCTTCACTCGTCATCGTGGTGGACCAGATTCTCAAAGCGTATATGTATGACATCAGCAAGCAGTTGTCGGTCTTCGTTGGCCTGATTATCACGAATTGCATTGTGATGGGGCGTGCCGAGGGCTTTGCGATGAAGAATGGTCCCTGGGTGAGTTTTCTCGATGGGATCGGTAACGGCATGGGCTACGGTTTGGTGCTGATGTTCGTCGCGTTCTTCCGAGAGTTGTTTGGTAGTGGTTCTTTGTTCGGGATCGAGCTATTTCCGCTGGATCGTAATGGCGGTTGGTACAACCCCAATAACTTGATGTTACTACCACCCAGTGCTTTCTTCCTGATCGGTTTCCTGATCTGGGCAATCAGAGCGTACAAGCCAGACCAGATTGAGGAGGCGTGAGATAACCATGCATTATTTTAATATCTTCATCACTGCTGTTTTTATTGAGAACCTGGCACTTGCCTTCTTCCTGGGCATGTGTACGTTCCTGGCAATCAGCAAGAACGTGAAAACAGCGGTCGGTTTGGGATTCGCTGTGATCGTCATCGAAGCGATTACGATTCCCGTGAACCAGCTGATCTATGCGAATTTGCTGAAAAAGGGTGCTCTCACTTGGGCAAACGCTTTTATCCCAACGGAGAAAGTTGATTTCGCGACCGTCGATCTCTCTTTCCTGGGTTTCATCAGTTTTATTGGTGTGATCGCGGCGATGGTTCAGATTCTCGAAATGACTCTGGATAAGTTCTTTCCCCCGCTCTACAACGCCTTGGGCATCTTCTTGCCACTTATCACCGTGAACTGTGCGATCCTCGGTGGGTCGCTGTTCATGCAGGAAAAGAGTTACGACTTTGGCGAGTCAGTGGTTTACGGTTTGGGATGTGGTGTGGGCTGGGCTTTGGCGATTGCCGCTCTTGCCGGTATCCGCGAAAAGTTGAAATACAGTGACGTACCCCCGCCACTACGCGGTTTAGGAATTACGTTCATTACGGTCGGTCTGATGGCTTTGGCATTCATGTCCTTTGGTGGCATCCAGTTGTAAGTCGTCCTCGTTTTTCCTTGTAGAGAAGCTAACTCTCGTAATAGTCTTTTGAGATAGAAACTATGGATATCGTCCTCGGCGTCGGGATGTTCACCGCAGTGGTTGTGGCATTGGTGCTCGTGATTCTGGCTGCGAAGAGCCAGTTGGTTGCATCGGGGCCAGTGAAAATTGTCATCAATGACCAGAAAACCGTTGAGGTTCCTGCAGGTGGAAAACTGCTAGGTGCTCTCGCTGATGCGGGGGTGTTTGTGAGCAGCGCCTGCGGTGGCGGTGGCACGTGTGCACAGTGCAAAGTGAAGGTCAGTGATGGTGGTGGCGAAATTCTGGCCACGGAAAAAGACCATATTAACAAAAAAGAGGCGGCCGAGGGTGAGCGTCTGAGTTGCCAGGTGGCGGTGAAGACTGACATGACGGTGGAGGTGCCGGCGGAAGCTTTCGACACGAAAAAATGGACGTGCAAGGTCCGCAGCAATCACAATGTCGCGACATTCATCAAGGAATTCGTTCTCGAGCTGCCTGAGGGTGAGGACGTTGACTTCCGTGCAGGTGGCTACATTCAAATCGAGTGTCCGCCCCACGAGATCGCGTACAAAGACTTTGACATCGAGGAAGAGTATCGCGAGGATTGGGACAAGTTCGATATCTGGAGATTTGTTTCCAAGGTGGACGAACCTGTGGTGCGTGCCTACTCAATGGCGAACTATCCCGGGGAGAAAGGCATCATCATGCTGAATATCCGCGTTGCAAGCCCACCACCGCGACTGCCTGACGTTCCACCTGGAAAAATGAGCAGTTGGATCTTCAGCTTGAAGCCGGGTGATGAGGCGGTGATCAGCGGTCCCTACGGCGAGTTCTTCATCAAGGATACTGAAGCTGAAATGGTCTACATCGGTGGTGGTGCAGGTATGGCACCTCTGCGTAGTCACATTTTCGAACTGTTCAAACGTGGAAAGACAAGTCGCAAAGTGTCGTATTGGTATGGGGGTAGAAGTCTCCGTGAACTGTTCTACATCGATCACTTCCGCGAGATTGAGAAAGATTTCCCCAACTTCAAATTCAACATCGCACTGTCCGAGCCACAGCCGGAAGACAACTGGGACGGCTACGTTGGGTTTATCCATCAGGTGCTGCTCGACAATTATTTGTCCAAGCACCCGGCACCGGAAGACAATGAGTATTACATCTGTGGTCCTCCGATGATGAACGCCGCAGTCTTCAAGATGCTGGATGATCTTGGCGTCGAGCCGGAAAACATCGCATACGATGACTTTGGAGGCTGATCGCGCAGCGGTTTGCGGGATCCGGCCCTGTCGTTTGCATTGGGACCCGGGAATCTATTTCGTGTGATTCGCTGACGGCCGTCTCCCATGGCCATGGAGTTCAGGAATGACGAAGTTTCTGGATCTTCTGACATCATGATCGTTCCTGTTTGAGTGCTGCGTTTTTTTCACAGCATGCTTGTGGCATCGCTCGTGTCGGCCTGTCTCCGGAAGCGACCTGATTGCGGTGGGGTGGGGTGGTCGTATACTGAAGGATTGACATCCATGTGCTGTGCGTCCGAGTGCTGTGCGTCCGAGTACCTTGTCTGTGGTGTTTCATGAATAGCCGGCTTGTCAGGATTCTGCTCACAGTTGCGTGCCTTTTAGGGGTAAGTGCTGGTTTTGCACCGTCTTGCTCTGCACAGACGCCGCCCCAGATGTTGGAACTTAGCGGTCCGACAATGGGCACAAAGTTCAGTATCAAGATTTTTGACCCTCCTGTACTGAAGGAGGATGCGGGGTTTCTGGTTGATCAACTTTTGAGAAAAGTGAACGATCAGATGTCCACCTATCTGAAAAACTCGGAGATCAGTCGATTCAACCGATCTGACTCCGCGGACTGGTTCCCGGTCAGCGAGGAGTTGGCGACTGTTGTGGCGTTCTCGCAGTCGATTGCCGAGAAAACAGGGGGAGCGTTTGATGTGACAGTTGGCCCACTGGTCAATGCGTGGAACTTTGGTCCAGATCGTTCCAAACGAAAAGTTCCTGATGTCGGTCTGCTCGAGAAGCTAAGGCAGTCGGTTGGATTTCGCAAACTGTCAGTGCGGATGGACCCGCCCGCGCTCAAGAAATCAGTACCTGAACTGGGGATTGATTTGTCCGCAGTTGCCAAGGGCTATGCGGTCGACCGCGTCGTTGAATTGCTCAACGAGCAGGGCGCAGAGAACGTGTTCGTGGAAATTGGCGGCGAGGTGTCTGTCAGCGGCAATAAAGCTGGGCAGTGGTGGAAGGTCGGGATTCAGATGCCCGATGCTGCGACTGATTCCGTGCTCATCGCACACTCGCTGAATGTGGGCGGTGGAAATGATCGATCGATGGCAACTTCAGGTGACTACCGTAACTACTTCGAAGTTGACGGAAAGCGTTACTCGCACACCATTGACCCACGCAACGGGATGCCAATTGAACATACAGTTGCTTCGGTCACCGTCGTGAGCGGTTCGTGCATGGCTGCTGATGCTTGGGCAACTGCATTGAATGTGCTTGGCCCAGAGCAGGCTCTGCAGATGGCGAAGACGGAAGAGTTGGACGTGTTGATTGTCGCACGTGATCAAGCAGAGGCTTCTGGCTTTCAATTGACAGGTAATGGTGCATTGACTCAGTACATTGCGTCAGTCGACACCTTAGTAGACGCGGATGCTCCCGAGGAGCAGGGGAATGGACGGTTCACGATGTTTTTGGTGACAGCCGTGGCTTTTGCCGTGTTACTGTTTGCAATGTCTGTTGGTGTCTTGTTCGGCCAGCGTTCCATCAGCGGTTCCTGTGGTGGAATCAACGGCACCAAGAACGAGGACGGCAGTGTCAGTTGCTCCTTGTGCAGTAGCCCCAGTGACGCATGCCGTGACTTGAGAAAACGCATGAAGAAACAATCTGATAACGAAATGGTAGATGTTTGATGA
>JAPOKD010000563.1 GCA_029977825.1 Planctomycetota bacterium
AAAACGGCGAAAGAGGAAACATGCTGCAACCAGTTGAAGCGACTGGTTGCAGCAGTACAGCCGTACCATGCAGTCAAACGCCTGATCTTCTTTTGCCATGAATCAAGCTCCAATCTTCAACATCGAGTGGATGAACTTACGCAGTGACCCTACACGACAGCAAGAAGCAGCCGGGAGCCCCAAACCCATGACTGAAACAGAGTTCTCAACAACGAAAAATTGAGCGGATTGCGAATGTTTTTCACCAGCAGTTCCTTGGCTAGGATTACTGGACACGTGACACCACTTATTTGATCGGCTCGAGCGTATCGCGTTTCCCCAGATGATCAGCGACGCCCCCAGCCAGATCTTCCTGATCACTGGAAGACGCTTCAAAAAGTGCGCGGTTTCGCTCCGCATTGACTCAGACGCCTCTTTTTTTCAAACGTTTGCAGCACTTGTTCGATTTACTCTGCTCACTCTGCCGCTATTCAACTCTGCCGCTATTCAAGGGCCAGACAGGTCCATACCATCCAAACCAAATGCCGTAATTGGCGGTTTTTATTTTTGTTGCGCGGCATCTGCTCGCATGCCCGGCATTGACTGCTTCGGGTTGTGCTTTACCGCGTTCCGAACTATCACATCAACTCTACGTGCTGGCTAACGCTTCACTAAAAACCGTTTCGGAGAGATCTCTGTGGGCGCAACGTATGACACACGGGGAGAAAAATGCACGAGGCGGTCATTTGGCAACCGCTGAAACCTGCCTGCCCACTGTTACTCTTCACTCTACTGAGAGGCCGGCGTCTCTTTGAGTTCGCGGGGGAACACGATCTCCGCCCAGATGGGTTTGTGATCAGACAAAGGCTTATCGAGTTCGATAATGCCTCCCTCGGTCGCGCGAGCACCAGCCGAGGTATTGAATAAGATGTGATCGATTACCCCGAGATTTTTTGTGGGGTCCTGAGCATTGTAGGTAAACTCCTTGGAGACATCCATTTGCAGATCGTTCCACGTGGGTCTGAATCCTGCCGTCTCGATCGTTCCCATGGCAGCGTCGCCGATCTGGTTATTGAAATCCCCGACGACGATAACTCTCTCGGTTCTCTCTTTCGGGAGAACCCTGGTTGCAAGATCATGGGCATGGCCATTGGTTGCGTTCGACTTACAGATATGTAGCGAGTAAAAAGCCAGTGAAACTCCGTCAATTTTTGTCACTGCTCTGACAACCGATGCTGGATTCCAACCACGGCCAGTGAGTTTGTATTCTTCGGTGCCTTCCAAAGGTGTCCGGCTGAGAATCGTTTTGTACTTGTCCTTGTGATTCGCCGATGAGATTTTTCCAACAAAGGTGTATCGCATTCCCAATATTTCCCCGACCCGAGATGTCCAATCGCCATCCGGAGCTTCATCAAAGCCAATAAGATCCAACTGGTATGGCTTGAACATCGCTCCAATCTGTTCAGGCGTCGCACTCCTGCTGAACTCAACATTGTAGGAAGCAACACGAACTTGAATGGGTTTGTCAGAAACTGGAGCGGCAGGACCAGGTCCCGTCCCGCACAGGCTTATCGCAACAATCAACAACAATTTCATGGGGTTCATTTCAAGTTCCTGACATAGGATAGATTCTCGATTCACGCTACTTCTGAAAGCACAACTGGCCGCGGCGTTTTATTTCCCCGAGTCTTTCAAGCTGACCTTACTTCGATCACCGTGCTGCCTGTGCCTGGTGTTGATGCAGTGCAACTGCAGCTCAGCGGAGTTGTCAGTGAGTTTCATATCGACCCAACCATGCGCATGGCCTTTTCCGAAGTAGTAGCTGACTGCCGGTTGGTTAATAAGATGTAGATGATCCTGTTGATCATGCTGCCACTCGTGCGTATGGCCGTAGAAATAGGCTCTGGCATGCTTTCGTTCTGCCAGAAGCTTCAACAGTGTTGCGCCATCACTCATGCCTTTGATGGGACGCACGCCACGATTGGGATACGGATTGAAGTGACTAAAAACAAGAGCTGGCTTATCCGCCCGTTCATCAAGTTTCCCAGTGAGCCAATCCAACTGTTGGTCTCCCAAGATCCCCTTTCTTCCGGAATCCAGCATGATGAGATTTGCGTACGGCAACTCAATCATGTCTGCCTGAATGCCCATCTGCTCTGTTTTCAGAAAGGGAAGTAGCTTCCACAGATTCTGCCGATTGTCGTGATTGCCAATCGTGACGTGAACCGTAATGCCCGCGGCACGGATCGGTTCCACAAGCCTGAGAAACTGTTTGTACTCGGCTTCTTCACCTCTGCCGAAAGCACAGTCGCCGTTGATGATCAGATGCGCGGGCCGAGGATTGAGCGTGACGACGCTATCGACGACCTGCTCAAGGCACTTTGCAATATGCACGTATTCATGCTCGCCCTCATTGACGGGCGAACCAGGCCACTTCGTCCCCGGGTAGATACGATTCGGATCGGCACTGATGTGCGTATCGGCGAGCAAAGCAACTCGGTTCTGGTCCAACTCAACACCTTCACTATCCGCGGTGACCAATGCCTGAGGCATCACCACAGCAGTGCCACCGGTCACCAGTGTGCCCTTGATGAACTGACGACGAGTCATCGGCGGTAAGATGATTGGCATCTTTAATCTTTCATGCGCGAACGTGTCTGTTCAGCATTGGCATCTCAGCGACAAAATGCTGGATGCGATTGCCCCCGGTTCTACGAACGTGAGGAGTCCGTCTGAAAATCCGTGATGCCATCAGTTTACATCACGACGGACAAACAATGTCCAGACAGTTCACAACAAAGGGCTTGTTGCCTCACGATTGCGTCTCACTACTTCTTCGGTTTCGATCCTGCCGATGCCACTTCGACTGCTCCGCGTTAAAAAAAACCAGTCGATAAGACAGAACGCTGCAAACACGATGTTCAATAAAAACACTTGATGCTGTTCTAGAACAAACGCTCATCGGCAATGACCAACAAATACTACCACTCCAAGCGCCACTCGCATGACTGATTCACGGATGAAATCGATCGAATGAACGATGCCGGGCATCCATGTTCTGACGTTCGACTCCACAGTAAGCCCTGGCACCAACGTCTTTGCCTTTATCCCTGCAGCACATCTGTTGTCTTCTTCGATCAGACGGATTCAGTTTGCACAACTTCCAAAATCCGGTGAACCTGTTCGCTGGTTGTGAGTCTGATTCTTCGTAGCCAATGTGACAGTGGCTACCAGCATGATGAGCAGGGCACTTCCCTCTCCAACCTGCCCGGTCCGGGCAAGGTGGAATTCGTCGCTTGACGGACATGCGGCCTTTGGCAATCCCACGGATCCAATCTCGGCCGCCGCTGGCCAGGCAATGAAGTCAGCATGCAAGCAACTATCCATTCACTGCATCAGCAGTCAGTCGCAGGAGCACAAAACCATGCGTACTCTCCTCGCCAAGTCAAGCCGTCGGCGTTTCCTTGGTTCGACCACCTTGCTTGGGCTCGTCCCAACACTTTTTCCTGATAAATTGGTCCGCGGTGCGAATCCGAGTGCAACGAAATGCCCCGTACCAACAGACTCACATGAAAGTTCAGTGACAATCTCAAACAACACCGAAACCCAAATCATCGTCTGGACATCAGTAACGTGCCATGGCGCCAAGATGCCCTGCGTCAATGCAGATGGTCACCCAACGTTTGAGAATCCCCATGGGTGGACCATCAGGCAGATGAACGAAATCTACGGCAAATTCCTCGTGCCCCGAAACATGGCCCCCAACATCAAGTGGATGGGCTTGGCTTCCTACATGAAGGAAGGACCTTTTACGAAGGTCCTGGCAAGACTGGAGAAGCAAGCCCATGCCAAATAACAGATCCCCCTACCGCTGACTTGAGCGAATTGGTTGTCTTGAATCTGGCCACCGCTTGTGGCATCAACGACTCGCCGCGTAGGCGAATACCTCGACCAAAGCGAATCGGCATGTCTTGGCACATTGATTGACGACGCCGAGGGTAGCCCACTTACTGACAGGTCATCCAATTTAAGGAACCAATACGCTGGAATTGTGCATGTCGAAACTGGCAAACAGGCACTCTTTTTGAAATGGCTTCCTGTCGCCCGTTTCCAAGTGACCTGTGCAGATCCAAGTAACCTATGCAGAAAGTCTACCTACAAATTCATCTACTTTCCCAGAAGCCCTGGCAACCAGAGACTGAATGCAGGGACGAAGGTAATGATCAGCAGGGTGATCAGAAGCGGAATCAGAAATGGGACTGTTCCGCGGGTGACAGTTTGAACAGAGCTACCGGTGACGCTGCTAAGCACGTACAGCACGAGTCCAACTGGGGGCGTCAATAGACCCAGGACCAGATTAAGAATCATCACAATTCCAAGATGCAGCGGATCAATTCCAAATTCAACAGCGGCGGGA
>JAPOKD010000395.1 GCA_029977825.1 Planctomycetota bacterium
GTACGGCTTCTCAGTCTTCATGGCCGGAGCCGGACTGAAGCCCGGCATCAGCTACGGACAAACCGATGAACTTGGCTGGAAGTCGGTACAAGATCCGGTGCATTGGTATGATTTCCATGCTACCGTGCTTCACCTGTTAGGAATGGACCACGAAAGACTCACCTTCTATCACAACGGTATCGAACGTCGATTAACGAACGTACACGGAAATGTGGTAAAGGGACTGCTCGCCTGAGGCCGTACAACAAGCAAGCAGGCTTCGTACTTGACTGCTAACTTCTCTATCAGCGGAAGGTCCCAGTTTCCGGCACTTACCTGCACGAAGCAAAGCCAGCCATCAGGACCGTAGTTCTGGAATGCCGTGCAGGTGGTCTATGTTTCACAAATGCACGGCTCGCTGACATCTGGATTGGTCTCGCCGCTCGGGCGTCTACGGAAGACTCATCTCGCCAACGCACTTTCTCGCTTCGAACACAGGGCCAAAACACGTGTTGAAAACAAAAGAGACACCTAACCCTTTGTGCATCATCTTTTCTCTATCCGACCGTTGTCCAACCTTTCACTCTTTCAGCAGCATGCGCGGCCGATTCACACACCATAAAATGCGGCAGTGCCCCCCAAGCAAACGGTCCTTCTTCGCCCTCTTTTGATCAACAAACACCAAACCGAAAACACTGAGAAAGCCAAAGCAAATCTATTCGACACAGTTTGTCAGTCTCCGCCAGCTGCCCTTTTTGTCGCCGTGAGTCTTACCACGGGCGGAATAGGTAGAGAAAACTACTAGTAGAGCCTGAGTCGAGAACCGTCCCGCTGCCGTAGACTGCCCACGGGTGTTGTTTAGCACCCTCCTCGCGAAAATCACCGTTGGCAAGGTCAATGGAGGCCCCAACCTTTCTATCCGATTCCACCCACACCTTTCCCCCTGTTTTATCGTGCTTCAGAACTACGTGCTTAAAACCACCATGCACTCGATCTACCCAATAGTGTTTCGGAGCCACGCCAGGAGCCATCACAGTCAAACGGTCATCGGTTTCAAAAGCCACTGGCCGCGCATCGAAATAGACCATTGTGCCATTGGGCAATTTCCCACCGATCTTTGGCCCCCAGGGAGCAAACCCGAGTACGGCCCTTCCAATCGAGAAAGGCACCCATAGCACAATTAGCAACAACCCCGTAGCGCTGATAATTAGCACTGTTTTCTTCATACCGTTTTGCCTTACCAGTAGACTTCTTCGTTTACTGTGTCGCACAAAGCACTGTTTCCCACAAAGCACTGAGTCGCAAAGGAAGCCTCGTTGCAACCCCACATCGACGCACTGCCTGCACTGCCCCAACTCAAGAAATTGTATCTGATTACTAAAGTACACCGCACCGAGGCAAAAAGCCGTTGCAGCTCACCGATTCCCCGAACATTTCTGCGTTGCCGAGTTAACTGTAAACACCACCCAAACGCAGCAAAACTCCGGTACCGAACTCAGACACCTCATCGCATGCGACGGAACCGGCATCCCCACAAACCAATCAAACCAGCAACACCAAACTTGCTATCGCTGAGGCTGCCGCCAGCCCCAACGACATCGAAAACAGCTCCGACGTCAAAGACAGAATGACAGCCGACTCCAGAAGCCTGTCCCCCCGACTTGTTACCGCTCCGCGGAGATTCGTACTCGCTGGATAGCCACGACTCGGAAGATGCGGAGGTGTACGGATTTTCAAACTCATTCTTGTCGGAGTCAATCCGGGCCCAACTGCAGAGCAAGCCACGAAACGATGAACAAACTTAACGGATAAAATTACCAACAAAGTGTCTGAGAACACGACGTTCTTCGAAACACTACTCAAGCACCTGTCATGCAAAAACAATGAAGCGTTGTAAAGCAACTGTGGTTAGATGGGGCCATCCGCATTTCTATCCTAATATCTTAAGCATTCGCCTCACCTGATCACACACACAGCATCCTGAATCAACAACGTCCGTTACCGTTTCCGGTCTTAGCTCCACTCCTCAATGGAAACATTTGGTTCAATTAAACGACCCCAAGAAATACGACGCCCGTTCAATCAACGTAAAAATACCAAATACCACTGACTTGGCATTTGAAAGAAGAATACTCCGACAAGGGAACCAAGCAAAACGGCAGGGTGCTTCCACGTATTCGGATTCAAAACCCACACGGCTTAAAACAAACAGGTACACTCGACGGGTGACCGTGTGCATCTCCTTAAAGAGGCCAAAATGAAAAAAACTGTCGCTATCGCAGCAAGCATTTCTGGCCTGGGTCTAATATCATTGTGTGGCTTTTCATCTCTTGTACTTCTATGGCTAGCAGCTAGCACAACCCTTCCCGTTTCCGCATCTGACAGGCAAGCCTTGGTAAGAGCAGACGACTTGGTTCCCTTCTTTGAAGATTATTCGCCTACGCCAGCATTTGAGAGCTTCGAAAAGACCAGATATTTAGACGGCTCAATCGAACTTACGTACGAATACGATTCAACTGACGAAAATGAACCGTATATTTCCGCAACCATTTCGTACGAAGCATCTACCCAGGATGCCGCAGCGGCCTACCTTGCGACATGGTCGATCCAACAACTTGGATTGAATGTTGCGGATCAAAACATTGAACTGAAGGAACTCGATTCTTTTTATTCGGCCGGAAATCGTTCAAGATTTGCAAACATTCTTTACAGTGGTGAGCCTGTTGGACATCTGCTGGTGATACAGAAAAAAAAGACCGTCTATTCCTACCTCATTTCAGGCTATGTGATTGAGGATCCTTACGTGTGGACGGAATTGTTCAACGAAAGGATTCAAAGTCTGTAGTCGCACACTCGTCTAGCGCTAGCACGAAATCCTTATTTCACCCGCTAGTTACTGAATACTCCTGTGCCCTATACGTAGGAACCATTACCTTTGCAGCACCCGATCTGGCACCGAAGCAACCTTGTCATGCGGGACCAGCCATAATTTACTGGAGTCGTAACGCACTGATCGCAAAGGGTGCACCAACCGGAATGAATTCATGAAATATCTAACCGTCTTTCTCGTTTGTGCATTTGCAGTATCTCTGCGGCAACCCACGGTCACAGCAGAAGACTCGAAACGTAGTAGCCGTACCCGTTATCTGGTGCTCGACGATCGAATCATCGAGCATACCAGTAACGCTGCATTGACCGTCGGGACGAGCAAAAAGCACCCCCAAAATCCGCTATTCATCGAGGACAAGTCGTGGGAGATGCGATTCGACAATCTTTATGGAAATGTGGTTTTCGATCGCGAAAAAAACTCTTACCAGTGCTGGTACAGCCCGTTCATTGTCGATCACTCGTCGCGCGGCATGTCAAAAGCGCAGCGGGACAACAAACGCTATCGCCCACCTCGCCAACGCGAGATGGCCATCTGCTATGCCACATCCGACGACGGCATCACATGGGAAAAGCCCTCACTTGGCATGGTCGACTTCAATGGTAGCAAGGACAACAACATCGTGTGGCGTGGTCCACACGGCGCAGGAATCACGAAAGATCTGAGAGAAAAAGACCCTGCACGACGTTACAAGATGATCATGCAGGGATTGTCTACGAGTTATTCCGCCGACGGCATACGCTGGAGCGAAGCAGCGCTGATTCAGGGTGTTGGAAAAATAGCCGGTGATACCCACAACAATGTTTTCTGGAATCACAAAGATCAAAACTACGTTGCTATCACTCGCACATGGGGAACTTTAGGTAGACAGGTTACGCGTCTCCAGAGCAGCGATTTCAAAGTCTGGCACAACACTGGCGTCATCATGGAAGCGGTAGAGAAAAGCAGGCAGCCCTACGCGATGCCAGTGTTTTTTCACGGTGGCGTGTTCCTAGGCTTGGTTGCAATTCACGCGCAGCCTCCAATCGATCGCGTGTGGACCGAATTGGCGTGGAGCCCCGATTCAAAGCAGTGGCATCGAGTCTCGCCTGGTGAACCATTAATCCCATGCTCGGAAAAGGTCCTGGACTATGACTATGGCTGCGTGTATCCATGCGCCCACCCGATCTTTCTTCCTGATGAGATTCGACTCTATTACGGAGGCAGTGATTATCACCACTACGGCTGGCGCACCGGTAACCTGTCACTTGCCACGCTTCGACCCGACGGATTTGCTGGATATGAGCAGAAATCGCAAACCGAAGCGGCAATCATCGTTACCAAAAGCCTCACGATACCCTCGGCAAGCCTGCTATTGAATGCAGACATCGATCCTCACGGTGAACTGAAAGTTACTATTACCGATGCGAAGGATCACCCGCTCGCAACAACGGTATCGCTTGACAAAACCTTGACGGACAAAGAGATCAGCGTGACCATTCCCGTCAGTGATACTGCTGCCTCACCGGAAATCAAATTGCGATTCGAGTTAAAAAACGCAAAGCTGTATTCGTTTGGCTTTGCGCCCTAGACATTCGTCTCGTTGTGGCTGTCTGATGCTCCAATGTTGCCAGCTCGTTGACTTACCTCCGCTCGCTCACGCAGTTGTTTCTCATTGCCGTTTTAACCCCTTATCAGCACAAAACGGTAGCGCTGTGAGAGCTAAAATATTCGTGCCAAAGGCACGCACGAAAGCTCGCTGCATCAGAAATGGGCGTCATTTCTCGACGCAGACGATACGTTATCCCACACATCGCTCAGCTTAAACCACGGGATGGCCGAGGCGGCATGAACCGGCAATCGCATTTGCGTCCTTCAAACAAGATTAAACACGGAAAAGACGTGGGCACTTGCTCACAGGGGTAAAATGACTCGTTGACGCACTGGGGCTCGTGCTTGAGCGATCGGCACAAACACCACGCAGCAGCTAAACAAAGAACACAATGCCCTGTCAAAACAAGCGAATTCGAGGGTATACTAGGGGTATGCAGCGTGCTGCGCATGCATTCCCGCCTCACTCCATCATTGCCTTCCCGCCTCGCTGGAGCCTGACACCTTGGTTTCACCACGCGTCCTCACACTGTGGATTCTGCCCACGCTCCTCCTCGTAGGCGGATTCGAATTTACTCTCACAAGTGCGAGCGAGCCGGAGGATCTTGTTTTCTTTGAGACCAAGATAAGACCAGTGCTTGTTGAGCATTGCTATTCATGCCATTCCGTGGAGGCAAAAGACAACAACAAGCTGAAAGGTGGATTGTTGCTCGACACCCGGCAAGGGTTGCTGTCAGGCGGCGACAGTGGCCCAGCAGTAAAACCCAAAGCCCCAGCAGAAAGCCTTCTCATCAGTGCCTTGATGCACGAGGACTTTGAGATGCCACCCACCGGGAAACTTGCACCCCAGGTGATCCAGGATTTTACTGACTGGGTACAAAAAGGTGCGTTTGATCCGCGGGATGGTGACGACAACAGTTCGCGTCCCACCATCGATTATGAAGCGAGTGCGCAGTTCTGGTCTTTTCAAGCACCCAAGGCGAGCAATCCGCCCCGCATCACAGACAATCACTGGGCCCATAACGCCATCGACAGATTCATCAAAGCACGGCTAGAGCAAGCAGGAATCGAGCCTGTGGAGCAAGCTTCCCCACGTCAACTGCTTAGACGTGCTACGTTTGACCTCACAGGTCTGCCTCCCACTCCAGTTGAAATGGAAGCGTTTCTAAAGGCTTGCCAAAACAGCACGCTTTCAAAGGCTTACTCGGCGGAGATTGACCGCTTACTCAGTTCGGTGCATTACGGAGAAAGATGGGGAAGGCATTGGCTTGACGTCGCACGCTATGCAGAAGATCAGGCAC
>JAPOKD010000485.1 GCA_029977825.1 Planctomycetota bacterium
AAGACTCAGAGGCATCCCTGATCTCGGGGGCCACTTGATTTATATCTTTCGAGTTCGGCATGATTATCACCATTCGCCCGTTCTCCTGCAATCAACGAGGACCCAAAACCGCCAAAAACAGATAAAAGTCACCCTGAGATCCATGGCAAGTGATACGGGTACGATACTGACCTTTATTATTGGGCTAATCATGCAGTCTCAAGATAGACATCCCTACTGCGCTGATGAAACGTGACCGGGAGCCGCGCAAAATGGGATGCACGGTTCCTTGTCTATGCATTTGGCAAGGCAGAGACAAACCGGTCGACGTTCCAGTCGATAGCTAGATACCCTGACGGATGGCCGACGTTCGGTTGTGCCTCGATCTTGGCTGACCTGCGATCATGATTTGCGTGTCATGTCTTTTCGCATGCTGTTCGCCGTCAATGTGATGAAACCAGTTCATATCCTCGTGATTCTTACGTTGGCCATTGCCGCTTTGGTGGAGTGAGTCAGAGAACCTACAGTGGCACTCCGGGGACCGGTCCTGAATCCTCGAGTCAAATTGTTTGCGGTCACCGTGTGTTTGCTACAAGCTATTCAGGGGCAGGGTAGGGCGGTTCGAGAACGCAGCACTGCCTTAATCACATGGATGGATCATCTGTCAGGGATTTTAAGCTTGACAACAGGGGTACTGAAGATCGGATGCAGGACTACATCACAGCGCATGGTTACGCGAATAGGATTTCGGTCACAGATGGCACCTTGATTGACGGCTTCTTCCGAAGAAATTTCTAACAATCAGAGCAGTTGTTCCTACGTTGCCACTCCACTGTTGCACAAGGGTCATGTATTGGTTTGGTGATTAAGGGATGCCGCTCTGTACAAACGTGTCTGATGGTGCGGTTGCTGATCGAGAATGAATCGAGGGACTCACAAGAACTGGGCGGCCTGTCCATGCCTCATTGATATGGGTGGGTGATCCCATCTATGTGGTCAGTTGGTACGACGGAACCTATGTGTTGCCGGCGCGACCGGAATACAAAATCCTGGTACAGAACACGTCGAGTATCTTCGTGCATAAAAAGTTGAGTGGAGATGATTCTGCCGTGAGTGGTGCACCCGCGATTAGTGGAGATGAACTGTTTTTACGAACCGGCAAATTTCTTTACTGCATTGGCGTTCCCTGACCAGCGAATCCAAATTCGCGGATTCATCGCATCATAGAATCCAATGCGTGTCTGTTTGTTTACTAACCAGACTGAGAATTATGCTGAAAAACTCTTTTCCATTTCAAAAAGCTGTTTAGGGAATAAGTGGGACCCGGCGTGTTGGATATACTGTGCCCGGAATTGTTTTTTGAGTGTCTGACTGAAAGTACTTGGTTCGGATGCAAATTCAAATTGAGGGATATAGGCTAATGCGTCATACATTTTCACTTACTGTATTGATCCTTGCGTGTCTGATCACCGGCGTTGCTGATGGACAAGAGCGTGACCAGCCACGGGTTCAACAACGTGACCAGCCCCGCGAGGGGGAGAAGACCGATCGTGATATTCGCTTTCAGCCTCAAAACGATCGAGAGCGTGCGCTTTGGAACATGATTCAACAATTGCGGTCGGAAGTTGCCCAACTCAGGCAGCAGATTGGCAATCGTGACCGTCAAAGCGTTGCAAGTGACAGACCGGTTCGAAACACCACTGATAGGGCACGCCGTGAAGGTGACATGCCGCGTGAACGAGATGGCGCGGCGCAGGCGAGAAATTCGAACGATCCCTTGATGAGGCAGGCAACACGTATTTTTGCAGCCTACGACAAGAATCGTGATCAACGCGTTTCATTTGATGAGTGGTTGGCGATGCGAGAGGGTGAGATGACCTCCGCACGCCGAACACGGGAAATGGGATTCTTTTCACAACAAGCAGGCGATGATCGAATGATTACTCTGGAAGAGTTTTACCTTGCAATGGTGGCACGACAACGCGGATCTGCCCCGCGAGAGGGGGGCAATCGAGATAGCGAGGCTCGAGCCAGTGACAGGCGTGATCGGGCACCTCGCGAGAACACTGAACGAGATTCTGGTGCACGTGAGAAAGCGACGCGTGACCGCAACGGCGAGTAGTGTCTTCGCTTCAGAAGGCTATGTGCATGGTCTAGACGGGTAGACCTCATGCGGCAACCTGTTGAATGGTTATGCTTGCTGCTCGACGCTGGCAGGTCTCGAGCTGCTGGCAAGTTGCCTGATTCATGCTTTCGAGGATGATCGCTGCACAGCGATGAGTTCGGACCAGATCGATTGAGTGCATCTCTTTGCTCGACGCGTCTTTTGGAAAAAAATCCAGAAATTGCGCGCCGGAGAGAGATCTCGAAGCACTAAGTTGATTAGTTATGGGCAATTTATCAGAAAAGACCGCATTTGTTTCGTCCTGTGAAGTCAATCAAGCATGGCTTTGTGATTTGTCGGACGCTGACTTATTGAATGCATGGACGCGCGACCAACTTCGACCGGCGCTCGCCGAGTTGATTGATCGATATAGCCAGATGGTCTTGTCCATTTGCCGAAGAGGCTGTGCTCGTGAAGTAGATGTGGATGATGCTTTTCAGACAACGTTCCTACATCTTGCTCGACATGGTGGCTCTATACGGCAGCCCGAGCGTCTTCCAGGCTGGTTGCAGCGTGTCGCGCAGCGTTCAGCTGTTGCTACATGGAAAAAAAATCGCCTTCGATGCGAACCGATAGGCGACCCATCTGCGGCTGTTGAAGACCCACTTGATCAATTAACTCATCGGCACGAGTCAGTCGTGTTGGATGAGGAACTGGCCGAACTGCCAGAGAAATATCGCGCGGTCATAGTTTTGCACCACTACGGATCGACGACGGTACCCGATTTGGCAGTCCATTTTGGTACGACAGTTGGGGCGATTCGCGGTCGTCTCCAGCGCGGTCGAAAAATGCTTGCTGCACGACTCAGGCAACGAGGTCTCGTGCCAGCTGTCGCTTTTGCCAGTGTGGCAGCAGGAAGCGTACAGGAAGTTGATGCAGCCGATGCAGTGGCAAGGCTACTGAATCCGATCGACGGCGGTGAAGTGCCGGATCCTCCCATCGATACCTGTCTTCTCAAGCCTCTTCTCGCTGAAGGAATATCAAAGATGTTGTTTCTACCCAAAAGTATGATGGTTGGTGGAGGTCTAACACTACTGTTTCTGGGTGTGTCTGGTAACGTTACCGAGAGGCAGCAGTCAAATTCCGCTGAGAGTGATAATCGGCCGCGTACTCTTCAAGTAGTGCCTCAGACTTTGGGTCAGGACAATGGCGATTCTGATGTACTGGTTGAGATAGGTACTGAGGTTTCTCCCAACGGCTCTAAGGGCTCAAGTCAGGCGAGCGAGGAGCTTGGTGAATTGGTTGGCGTCGGAGAAGGCACAGGAATCGTCTCCGAAATTCAGGTGGGCGATGGAAAAGGTGGCGTGCTGGGGGGCGGCGGACAAACGACGGAAGCGGAGGGAGCACGCAAGAAGACCATGCTGGATGCATGGAAAGTCGATAGCAAGACGGCAGACAACGTTCGCAAGGCGCTGGATAGTAGCTACTCATTCGAGATCGATGTGCCGCTCTCCGGACTGAGTCAGGCTCTTGGTGAGTTGACTGGTCAGCCCATTTTGTTGAATCGGCGCGCTGTTCAACAGGCGAACCAGGATCTGGACGTCATCATTAAATATTCGAGCGAATCGATACCCCTCCGCACCGCCATGAGGCAGATGTTGCGGCCGCTATTTCTCAGAGCCAGTATCGAGAACGATGGCATCGTAATAACGGCTGACCACGCCGCTCTGGCAAAGGAAGGAACCGGCGCAGATGCATGGATCAATGTTGATGAGGAGGTCGAGCGTGATTTGTCCGCTAAGCTGGAGCGAAAAGGTGTCTTCGAGTTCGTAGAAACACCGCTAAGTGATTGTCTTAGAAGCGTAGCAGATCAGTTTGAGCTGAAAATCATCGTTCGTACACATGCTTTGGATGAAATCGGATTGTCGGGTAATGAGCCGATAAGCTTGGCGCTCTCTGATGTCACGCTGGGGGATGCCCTGAACGAACTACTTTCAAACTTGGATTTGACTTATACATTGAGCGGTGGGCTCGTGGTTGTCACGACCATGGAGGCAGCAGAACAGCGTTTGCTGAACCGAATCTATTGGCTTGACGGTACGGGGCTCATGCACGATCAGGCTAGTGAAATCATTCAGGCAACTGTGAGTCCAGACACTTGGGCTAGTCTGGGCGGACCCTCAACCATGTCAGTATTCATCAATCCTCGCGCGGGATTAGTGATTTCAACGACCTATCGTTGTCACAAAGAAATCGAGCGGATTATGAGTACTGTTCGGGAAGCTCAGTTCAGCTCCGATCCGGATTTGGATGCGGTAGAGACGTTCGTGCCAAGTAGTCCCATGGGCACAGGTACCATTGGCTTTTGACCTCTTGTCCTGAATGATCGAATTCATTCATATTTTCAATGGGAATCACTGTGAACATGGTATCCAGGTCCCGCAAGTGGATTCGAGTAAGGTGCTGATATCGCGTATCGATGGGTTTTCATGTCAATGAACATGACGTGAGCCGAAGAATGTCCCGACGCTGGTTGTCAGTTGAAGATCGGGCGATCTGCCATGCTCACCTTTTTAATCCTGTATCGTTGAAGGTGAGGCGAATTGGGAAAGCAAGGTAGTGATCAGCACACCCAGTCCACAAGTTGCAGAGAACACGGGAAGGGAGAGTGGCGTGGACAAAAAATCTGCGTTCAGTTGATCATTGACCAGCAGTTGTATGTTTGCGAGAAAGTATGTCAGCACGAAACCTGCCAGAAGCGTGACTGAGAGTCCTCTGCTTCGGATGACAGGCACTCCTGCTTTTTGCAGAACATGACCAAGCAACAGGCCCACACCCATGCACAATAGCGCGGGGGTCATATACAAAGCCACAAAAAACCACAAATTGCGCCAAGGGTTGCCAAAGAGGGAAGTGATATCGTAATAGGACCAGTGCAG
>JAPOKD010000134.1 GCA_029977825.1 Planctomycetota bacterium
CAAAAAGGAATTTTTACTCCCGGTTCTGTCTCAATGCTCGCCAGCTGTCGCGAGTAACCATCAACGACCACCTCCTGCTCAAGCCACACCGCAACTTGATGCCCAGAGCTTTCCGAGGCGATCCTATCAAACCCGATCAACTGCTTGAGCTTCGCACGCGCGGCAACTTGCCACGCTTCAAAACCACCCGGAAAGTCCGGTGTGTAGGACAAACGTCCCGGCCGACCGTGCACTCGCCGCAAATAATCTCGTTCCTGCTGCGAATACGACGCTGACGGTTCGTCACCCGGATCCCCACTCGCAAATACCGTGAGTGAACACGTCAACAATACGGCCAAAAATGTTCGCATGACACAACCACTGCAGAGGGATTCAAAGATGACTGCAACACTATCCCAGCATTCTAAACTGCAGAAGGCGCGTCATGTCCCGTCACCACACAACAAGAACACTATCC
Source organism: Planctomycetota bacterium (assembly GCA_029977825.1). Lineage (GTDB taxonomy): Bacteria > Planctomycetota > Planctomycetia > Pirellulales > Pirellulaceae > Rubripirellula. The sequence continues at coordinate 458 of JAPOKD010000134.1, forward strand.
AACAAGCAAGGCAACTCAACTTCCTGACAAACGGTCACCATCCAGATTTTCTCATTGCCTATCGTGGCGAGCTGACGCGGGAACGGAATTGAAGCCAGATGGCTACACACAGCAGACAAGCTGCATAAAAAAATGCACACCCCATCACGGGCGTAAATGACTGGTTTGGAGACCACTCATTGTAAAAAACCAATAGAAACAGGAAGCCAGCGAACGCCACACCGGAAACTCCACACATCAAAGCCCCCAGATCCTCGCATCGCCATGAAACAACAGCCAGAACCGAACCTGACAATACCAAAGCCGGACCAGAAATCGTAATCGTTCGGATGTCAATGAATAAAGCAGCGACAACTCCCAGACCGACAACGACCAACTGCAGCACAAGAAAACGGCGGGGCCAAACACCCGGGCGGGACAACTCACGAATGGGCTGATCGCCTTCGGTAACCGGAGGTGAATAAGGGTTTTCTGACATCATCTGGTCTCAAAGCCGACGAATCCGAGGCGAAACATGCGTTCCACCCGTCTCGTTTCCACCGCATGGTGCGTCGCCTGCTAAAGTGTTTCCAACAGACGCTTCAATGCAGTTCATTGACTTCACTGAGGTGTGAATGATACCGAATCGACACCGACTCAGCCGCGAGTTTTCCATGCTACCTCAAACAAACCGGCGAAACTTTCTGACCGGATCGGTCAGTGCCATCGCCAGCCAGCACATCCTGCAAACTGAAGGGCATACACAGGAGGCAAAGAACAGCTCGCAGATGGGCAAACTTCGTTTGGCAAGCTTCAGCTTTGACATCACGCCTCCGAAGGGACACTCCCTCTGTGGTGGGTGGATTAAACCGGTCATTGATATTGACGACCCACTGGAGGCCATTGGGTACGTCTTATCTGGTTATGGAAAACCGATTGTCATTTGTGTGCTGGATTGGACAGGACTGCTGAACAGTGCGCACCTGCGATGGAGGCAGAGACTTGCGGAAGCAGCTGGAACCACGCCCGACCGTGTTGCGGTGCAATGCGTGCACCAGCACAACGCGCCTTTTGCCTGTCTTGATGCGCAAGCTATTGTTGCCGCACAAGGCGACCTGCCCGACATTGTCGATCCAGATTTTTTTGATCGATGTCTCAACACCGGCTACAACGCTGTGAAAGATTCAATCAAGCACAGCTTACCAGTAACACACATTGCTCATGGTGAGGCTCCCGTCAAGAAGATCGCAGGAAACCGCCGCATCATTGGACTCAATGGAAAAGTGCTCTCTCAACGCGGCAGTTCATCAACCAGGCCAGAACACCAGAAATACCCCGAAGGCTTGATCGACTCAATGCTGAAGACCGTCACATTTTTCAACGAAGATCGAGCACTCGTCTCTTCACACTACTACGCATGTCACCCAATGAGTTATTACGGTGATGGCAGAGTGAGTGCTGACTTCTGCGGAATCGCACGCCGACAACGACAGACGCACGACCACGAATGCAAGCACCTGTACTTCAACGGTTGCGGGGGAAACATAGGCGCTGGCAAATACAACAATGGATCAAAGGAAGCACGTGCAATGCTCACCCACCGCCTTCTGGATGGGATTGTCGCTTCGGAGACATCCATGACCCGTCAACCCATCAAGTCTTTCAAGTGGGCAACACAGGACATCCTACCACCACTGAATCCCGCATTTGACGAAACTACCTTGATGAGAGAGATATCAAATAAGGGTAACCGGACCGTGGCTCGAAACAGACCGGCATACGCCGTTGCCTTTATGCGTCGCATGCAGCAACAGATACCAATTACACTCAGCTCTCTCCACGTCAACGATGTCTCGATCTTGCACTTGCCTGCAGAATGCTTTATCGAATACCAACTGCGATCGCAAGCAACTGCAAATGATCGTTTTGTAGCGTGCGCTGCTTATGGCGATGGTGGCCCCTGGTACATCCCTACCCGCGATGCGTATCCCCAGGGCGGATACGCAGTCAATGTCGCCTGGTGTGCCCCTGCGATGGATGAAATCCTATCAAGCGGAATCCAAACGCTACTCACTGGTGTCTGAACCAGACGCGCCCGCTTCGTGTGTCGATTCATTTGCAGCAGAAAATCAAACGACACCCCGGAACCGCATCACTGATACTCTTCCTCAAAGAACGGGGAAGCATGTACGCAATACATCAGGTTTCCTCACGCCCGTTTCACGAGCCAGAATCTTAAAGACCAGCTGAATAAACAAGATTCAAGCAACACGCCAGATCGCAACACCACTCCTGATTGCGTCCGATTTCACTTACTTGAAACCAATTTCGATCCAGCCGGCCCCGCCGTGACAAGCAAGTTCCGCCCCACTTTTTCCGTCGTACTCCTGACTCCGCAACCTTACGATTCCGGATGGGACGCCTGTGAATGCATGGCCGCGACTCGTAGAGATCAAACTCGGACCCAATTAAGAAATTTCCAGCAGAAATGGCGTTCCCACTTTAGAGAGGTGAGTTGACGCACCGACGCTTGCCGACGTGAAAGGTGAATTCACCAGGACAAGCAAAACCAACAAGTCGTAAACTAGCAGTTTGAAAAGAAGGTGCTGCAGCTCATCCACGAATCGATGTGCAGATCCCAACGCAGTGTTTGAAACAACAGCATCAATTCAATCGTGGGGCAAGCACGGTGCATCAAGTTGAACCTCAATACCATTGTTGTCGCCAAGGCCAGCGGTAGGTGACTTCATTGCAACACCGATCCGACCGCCACAAGGCGTGTTTTTCAGCGGGCCCCACCGCGATTAAAATCCAGAACGGTATCATTGATAGAAACGCAGTCCCTGAACTTCGCATCTTTCCCAGCCAATCCGCAACGATTACCCTGTTGACTGCGCCAGAAGGTAAGCGAACCGGCTGGACAGCACGTTCCCGACCTTCTCCTGGCCCAATGAGTCTGTTTTGAAAACTTTTTTCATCATACTGCTGGCTGTCTGTTCCCACTTTGTCACCTTCAATCAGTCATGTGCCGCCGATCATGCAGAAATGCTTGCCAGCGCATTGCAACGCGCTGGCGACAACCAACCGGAGATCCAAAGTGCGCTTGATCAAGCGTCGACCGACCAAAAACGAGGCATGGAATTCCTGATTGCCCACATGCCGGACAAGGATCTTCAAAACCTGACTGCGGAATATCTGCTCAAGAATGTTCAACTGGCCTATCAGGCGTGGGACGAGGCGCCGTGGAAGAACGATGTCCCCGAATCACTGTTTTTTAACAATGTTCTGCCTTACGCAAACATCAACGAGCAACGCGATTCATGGCGGACAGACTTTTACCAGCAATGCAAACCAATGATTGCGGGAGCAAAAACTCCGTCCGAAGCCGCCGTGCTACTGAACCAGAAGCTTTTCAAACAGCTGAATGTCAAGTACTCCACCAAGCGAAACCGCGCCGACCAAGGGCCTTCTGAATCGATCCGGACTGGACTTGCATCATGCACAGGCTTATCCATTCTTCTGATTGATGCATGTCGCTCAGTGGGAATTCCAGCACGCTTTGTGGGGACACCACTATGGACCAACAAGAGCGGGAATCACTCATGGGTAGAAATCTGGGACAATGGCTGGCACTTTACCGGTGCCTGTGAGCCGACAGGGAACGAACTGGACAAAGGCTGGTTCAAAGGCCGTGCTGCGACCGCACAAGCAGATCACCCTTTACACGCAATTTATGCAGTCAGTTACAAGAAAACGCCCGCCGCCTTCCCCATGGTATGGGCACCCGCCAATAAAACGGTCTCGGCGGTCAATGTGACAGACCGTTATGCGAGTAATAAAAAGCCTGTTCCGGAAGGACAAGTCGAAGTCCAGTTGCGAGTGATCGATGCAAATGGTGATCGCATTGCGGTTCCAATCACGCTATCGAACAGTAATGGCGAAATCGTTTTCAGTGGAAAAACAAAGGACGAACGTTTCGATGCCAATGACCATCTCTCCACAAGCTTGCCGGAAAACCAGCGTTATCAGGTAGACATCCAGTATCCCAGTGGCCAGCTTCGCAAAGAGCTCATCACTCGAAAACAGAATACACCGCACACGTTCACCCCCAACCCCACTTCGGCCGACGCCCAAAAACAGGAAGAACCAGATCCCATTACCGAGGACGCTTGTGTTTCATTTCCGGCTGTTCCTGCAGTCGCGGATGCATCACCTGTACGTCAACTCAAGCAATACCTTTCCCAACCATTTGAAAAGCGCGACGACATTGCTGATCAGGAATTCAGCTCACAGCCTCTTTCAAGAACTGAGGCCAAGCAGGCAGCTGAAATGCTCTGGAAAGATCATGAGAAGGTGATTCGAAAACAGCGGAAAGCCGAAATGGATTCCGGAAAAATCGTTGACGGCAAGCTGAGCATGCCATTCATGTATCGCACCTTTGGCAAGAAGCCCAAGGATGGCCGCAGCCTTTACATTTCGATGCATGGCGGCGGCGGAGCGCCTCCTCAAGTCAATGATCAGCAATGGGAAAACCAGAAGCGACTGTATACGGTCCCCGAGGGCATCTACGCTGTGCCCCGGGCGCCAACCAACACATGGAACCTGTGGCACCAAGGCCACATCGATGGCATGTTTGCCCGCATGATTGAGAATCTGATCGTGTTTGAAGACGTCAACCCGGACCGCGTCTACCTGATGGGATATTCAGCAGGTGGTGACGGAGTTTATCAATTGGCACCGCGAATGGCTGACAGATTTGCAGCGGCAGCCATGATGGCGGGCCACCCCAATGAAACGTCTCCCCTGGGGCTCCGAAATATTGCGTTCACACTGCACATGGGCGGAAAAGATGCAGCCTACAAACGAAACCAAATTGCCGAGCAATGGAAGCAAAAGCTTGCCGATCTGAGGAAACAGGATCCCGAGGGTTACGAACATCTTGTAAAAATCTATCCCGACAAAGGCCATTGGATGGACCGCCAGGATGCCTCAGCCATACCGTGGATGGCAAAGTACAAACGCAACCGTTACCCCAAGCGAGTTGTCTGGAAACAGGACGACGTCAAGCACACGCGGTTTTACTGGTTGGCTGCGGACGCAGATGCAATTAACGGACGTCCGCTGGTAACCGTTGTGCGTGATGGCCAAGCCATTAACGTTGAACAATCCGATCTGGACCGACTGACCGTCCGATTGTGCGATGAGATGCTTGACCTCGACAAGCCCGTTGAGATTACATGGGCGGGTGAAAAACTTGCCAAGCAATCACCTGTACGGACTATCGGCACTCTCGCAAAGACGCTGAAAGAGCGTGGCGAAAAGGAAGGGATGTTCAGCGCCGAATTCGAGATCGTTGGCCCAACACAAAACTGAGAGACCGCTACGATGAAATTCTGTATTCGGCCTGCCTTGGCACTGATCTGCCTTGCCTGTGCAACGATGCTGTCTGCTGGGATGCTGTTTGCTGATGAGCCAAGCCTTTCAGAGATCCGACATCCGAAAGGTGTGGATTTTCCACCTGTCAAAGAGTCCGACATTGTTCGTTACACAGCTTACCGGACATCCGGAAAAATCAAACTCGACGGCAAGCTGACAGAACCAGACTGGACGGCCGCTCAAGCTTCCGCATCTTTTATCGATCTGGTTTCAGGAAAACCCACCCTGCACGAGACACGAATCAAGATTCTGTGGGACGATCAGTACCTTTATGTCGGCTACGAGATCGAAGAACCCAACGTGCGAGCCAAGTTTTTGAAACGGGATGCGCCGATCTGGCAGGACAACGACATCGAATTGTTCATTGCCTTTGATCACACTTATTACGAACTCGAAGTCAATGCACACGGGACACTCTACGAGGGTCTTTTCATCTGGCAGAATGATTATGCCAGACTCGGATTTGACAGATTTCCCGGTGTGAATATCGGCGATCCGAAAATAAAGCACCAGCCGTTCAATGGAGTGGGATATACCAAGCATCCCCGCGGTAAACGCTGGGCGTTCCTTGCCTGGGACTTTCCCGGGCTTCAATCAGCAGTTCAGATCGACGGAACGTTAAATAAGGATGACGATACGGATCGAGGATGGACCGTTGAACTTGCCATTCCATGGAAAGGCATGAAGACACTTGCACATGGTGATGAACGCGCTATACCACCACGTCAGGGAAACGTGTGGCGGATGGACTTTTCACGTTTCAACCAGTATCGGGCACCAAGTCCGGCCCGGGATTCAGGTGGCTGGGCCTTGAGTCACCATGGCATCTGGGATTCTCACATTCCTGAGGTATTCGCCAAAGTAACGTTTTCCGAGACAAAAGTCGGCGAATGATGCCTGCCCCAGCATGTATCCAGGCTTCAAAGCTTCGCGGGCTTTAGCTTGCTGAAAGAACGTCGAGCAAGTGTGACTCTGGACATCTGCAACGCTAGAAATCAATACCAACACCACCACTCATGTAGTTGGCCTTAAAAGATCCGACCCGCAGATACTCATAGCCCAATCTCGCTCGAAGCCGGTTCAAATAGAGCGAGTAGCCCGTCTTGAAACGCGTTAACCCTGCGTCTCCGATTCTACCCATGTCGAGGTCAAAATCGACCATGTGCGGCTTGCTCAGATAGACGTTTCCTCCATAAGTGAAGTTGGCTCCACTGGCGGAGCCCAACGAGTCTGCTTGCCATGCGACTCCGACTCCAGCTCTGAAGTCCGCTTGCTCTGACTGGGCAAATCGAAATACGGCGTTAACATCGCCTAACCACGTTTGATCGTGCTCACCGCCACCGGTTTGTTCACGCAAATAATCGAACGAAACATCCAGCCCTACTCGGGACCGGGTATCAAACAGGATACGGTTGCTGATCTTCTGCTGGTGATCAAAATCGTCACCGTACTCTGACAGGAAACGGGCGCGCATGAACTTCCGGTTGCGTTTGCGATAACGCGTGATCGCCATGTTTGCAGCTTCATCCGCGTAAGGGTAGTCACTGAAGTTTGCATAGTGCCCCTCGTCGTTGAGTAACCATCTGGGCGCAACAAGGGGCATGCCGATCACCCCCCAAATCAGTGAACCGACAAGCCCTTTTTTTTTCTTGGGCTCGGGAGGGTCGGCCACTGTTTTGTGAAAGCCAACATACTCAATCTCCTCATCTTCATCGTCGTCATCCTCTCCGAATAAAAAGGAAGTGATCAAGCCCCCCAAAAAACTACTATCCTCTCGCGAATCATCATCCCATAAATTTCTACGCGATTCCCCTTTGTTGCTGCGTCGCTTTTCCTCTTGGCTGTCCGGCTCAATCGAGGCTCGCATTCCGCTTAACGCACTTTGTGCGCAGACACGACTGACAGGCGAGCACCACGCCAAACAGACAGTAAATGATAGCAATGCAGCGAGGTAGCGGCCCATGAAACTCTCCCGATCTAGCGATACCAAAAACGCGATCCACGACACAAGTTGGTTACGATCACATGGAAAAACGTTTTCATTGATAAGAGGGGCAACGCTAGACCCGCTGCATCCCATCGAGCCCTGCCATAGTTGAAACACAAACCAAGACGTTCACCCTCAGCAGCGAGTTACCAAAACGAAACAGACTCACGTACAATCAGGGGGCTACAGGCGGGCATTCCCCGCTGAATTACCTGCCTACACGGCATCGCAACAATTCACTCACGCCCCAAACAGTACGACGACAATGTCATGAAAACACACTACCTTTTAGCTGTTCTGTTAATCACATCTGTGGTTCTGCCGGCATCGGGTGAGACGAAACCGGCTTTTAGCCCTATCTTCAATGGCAAGGACCTGACGGACTGGGACGGTAAGCCGGACTGCTGGGTAGTTCGGGAAGGTGAAATATGGTGCACTGGCAAATCCAAAGAAAAGAACTGGCTCGTGTGGCGGAAAGAGCAGCCTGCCAATTTTGTGCTGCGTCTTGAATTTCGCTGGGACAAAGGAAATTCGGGAGTTCAAGTTCGCAGCGACGATCTTGGGAACTGGCAGATTTACGGATACCAGGTCGAGGTAGCGACCCAGGAAAAAATGGGCCTTTGGCATCATTCACTGCTCGATGGGAAGCACCCGAAAAAGAAGCAGCGGCACTTGATGGCGACAGCCGGCCAACAGGTAACCCTTGCCTCCGATGGGGCAAAGATGGTCAAGCAAGTGCAAGATGCCAGCAAGACCAAAAAACATTTCAAGGACCATCAGTGGAATACCATGGAAATCATTGCCCAGGGTGACACTCTGGTGCAAAAGATCAACGGCGTCGTTTTCTCTTCTGTCACCGATCGTGACAAAGAGATGAGCCGCAAGCACGGATACATTGCTCTTCAGGATCATGGCAAAGGCTGTCTCGTTGCCTTTCGAAATCTACAACTCAAAAAACTCCCCGACACGCTATCAACGAAGCCCACAGAATTCGTAGCGACGCATATCGTTGCCACCGAGGCAGATTATTACACCACTGGCCCACAGCAGGCACGGGCCCCCGATGGCAAGTTTAAACAAGGGACCAGGGTCCGGTTCATCAAGGATTCCGGCAGCTACTGTGCAGTAGTCAGCGAAAGCGGGGTGCGAGCCTATCTTTCGACAGCATCCTTGAAACCAATTTCACCAAAACGGGAATGAGTCGCATCTCTCCTTACTTGCTTACTTGCAATATCCTTCACAACCCAAAACGGCATCGAACCAGTGAATCGATTCATTCCATCAAAACGGGATTTCCTTCGCGCGACGGGTGTCGTAGCGGCATCGACCCTGCTGCCCTGCACAGCCATGTCGGCCCTCAAGGCATTAGACCGGCCGATCAAACTCGGCATCATCACCGACCTGCATCAGGACATCATGCACGATGGTCCGGCACGGCTAAAAGTTTTCCTCGATGCCATGGCTGATGAAAAGCCCGACGCTTTACTGCAGCTCGGCGACTTCGCCTATCCAACCAAAGGCAACGAAGTCGTGACCCAAGCGTTCCAGCAAGCGCATCCACGAACCTTGCATGTGCTTGGCAATCACGAGATTGATGGAGGACATACTTTTGATGAGGTTGCCAAGCTGTGGGGCATGAAAGGCAGGTACTACACGGAAAATGTGGACGGGCTGAATCTGATTGTCCTCGATGGCAATGAAAAACCAGCAGATCACACCAGCGGCTATCCTTCGCACATAGGACAGGTGCAGCTGGAATGGCTTGCCACACAATTGAAGACGCTCAGCGGCCCAATCATTGTCTTCAGCCATCAGCCACTGGCAGGCCCATCATCGATCGATAATGCGAAAGCCATCCAGAAGCTGCTCAACTCTGCCGCTGACAAAGTTCTGCTGGCTGTCAACGGACACACGCACATCGACGAGGTCGTACGCGTTGACAACATTTCGTACCTGCACATCAACTCTGCGTCCTACAAATGGGTCGGCGGTTCCTACCGCAACCAAAGCTATCCAGCAGCGATCCACTCAAAATACCGCTGGATCGAATACACGTGCCCCTACCGCGATAGTCTTTTTACAACGCTAACCATCGACCCAGACACTGGTCAGATTGACGTTCAGGGTCGTGAAAGTGAGTGGGTCGGTAAATCACCTTCGCAGCTTGGAATCGAGTCCAAACCAAACCTTGTCGATGGAAAACAAATTTGCCCGAGCATACGCAGTCGCCAAATTTCCAAAACGTAGAGCAAAAAAATTTCAAAATCGGCTTCGATTGGCCTATGCCCCCACACGGCCAACTCAGCACATGCCAGTGTTTATACCAAGCTGCGTTTAGCCCCTCCCAAATGATCCGTCCCAATCCAAGCGGAGTGCATTAGCAATGGCGATAACGTGGTGCCCCAGCGAAATGGCAAGCCACCCCTTGCAGCATTCACTGCAGGAAACAACATCATTACGCCATTCGGACCACCCCGCAGCAGGACAGAAGTGCCAAGTCCAAGGTTCTGGCCAAGACCACGGTTTCCCG
>JAPOKD010000824.1 GCA_029977825.1 Planctomycetota bacterium
CAAGTTGGTCGAGTGTGGTATCCATCTGATGTTTCCTTAATGAGAATCACTCTCAGTAAGTTTATGATCACTGATCGTGTCTACCTTGTCAAGGCTTCGGCTTTCTGAAATGGATGGTTGACGGTCAAAACTCGTGGAGCATGCAATTTTGCGTCAGGCGCGTTGTGAATACGCTCTTTTGGGGTGATTCGGAAAATGCGGGTTTTGCGCTGACCTGCGCAGGCGCAGTTGTCGCTTTGGGGCGGTTTCTGCTGGGCGGTGCCTTTGACGAAGTGGCGAATCGTAATAGAATGGTGGTAAGCGGGTACTGAAGCCCGTTCCACATCCCCCGACACGTCGGTCCAGGAGGTGTTCGACCCGAGTCTTCTCGGGCGATCGACCTACCCGCTTTCGCCGGTCAGCGTTGGGGTTCTCCTACTAGAACCTCTTTGCGAGAGTGAATGATGACTATGGCAACCATTGGAGTTTTGCTCGGATTTGGTTTCCCCGGCTTACCCGAGATGTTGGTGGTCGGTTTCCTTGTCTTGCTGTTATTCGGTGGCAAAAAGCTACCCAGTCTCATGCGTAATTTGGGACGTAGCACCAACGAGTTCAAGCGAGGCATGACAGAAACTGCCTCTGAGGACGAGCAAACTCCCTCTTCTGACGAGTCGAATTAAACATGTTTGGGCTTGGTCCCTTTGAAATGGTGGTGATCGGAGTCATCGCGGTTTTGCTGTTTGGAAGCAATCTTCCTGAGGTTGCGCGGAAGTTCGGCGGAAGTTACCGCGAGTTTCGGCGCGGACTTAACGACGTTCAGCAGCAATTTAAAACTGCGGAACGGGAAGCGAAAAACGCGTTCCTGGGCGATGAGACTGCGTCGACTGTAATGGGCGATGACGACGAGGAAGAACCTTCCGGGCCTGTCGCGCCGAAATTCAAGCCACCTGCCTAGAACGGAATGACCTGCCAAGTGCCGGCCCGTTGCTGAATCCCCGTCGCCCAATCTCGGCACGGGGACAGCGAAGCAGGCACCGAACGCAACGCCCTCGGTGTGGAATCACCCACGGCGCGTTCGAGCCGCTGCCGCTTTTCGAACCGCAGTTTGTCATCCTGAGGTGAGAGCAAGGATCACAAGTTTTTGATATTCCAATGCTCCCATTTGGGGTCGCAATGTCGGCTCTTAACCTGATTCTGGCAGTCTTTGCGTTCAAGCATGTTGCGGCCCACTCATTACATCGAAAGCGTAGGACAAGTGTGCAGAAATCATGGTGGATCGAAACGAAACACGCTAATCTCACCGCGCGATGATCATCCGGGGAAGCGCTCCGATTGTAAATCGTGAGATGTTGCCACGTAGTTGGGATAATACAGACGCAGCCATCTCAGAATCCGTGTGTCGAGATGGACCGTACGATTACTCTGCGTAAATTGGTGTCTCTGTTACGGGGTACTCGTTGAGCATTACCTGACCCGTGGGTTCATTGCAGCCACAAGAAGAGTCGCAGGGTGCTTCTGCACAGCCAGCGTTGGTGGCAGGGCGAAAGATGTTGCGGCCGGTTGACCCGCATCCAGCAACTACAATCAGAATCAGGGGGAACAGTTTGCGCACGGATTTTCCTCCGAAGATGATGGGACATCCGTGCTATTCAATGAGAGTCCAGCCTTGGAAGGATTTTTATCGGAATGGCGCACTCAAGAATTCTGGAAATCTTTCCAGGTACGGAATAGTAAGACGGCATGGGTTGAGCTTGTTGTGGTGGTGATGCTGTCACTGACAAAGGTATGCATGGCTCAAGTCGTGCCACCCCTTGGATACCGAAATTTGCTTGCGTCGCATAGCAACTTTTACAACGCACACTAGGAATACGCATGTAGCACACCTGTGGTACGTCTCTCTTATTTTCTTGATGGCAGGGTCATGGGGTCGAGGTCGTTTTTACCCGTAGCGCAGCTCAAGAGCAAATGAATTTGGGGTTTGTTGCAGGTTGTAGCGCGATCGCGGGTTGCGCTGAAGGTAGCGGTGATGCAGTAGCGAAGGATTGCAAAACCTATTCGAGGGTCGGGTTCGTTGTATTCCGAGGTGCTTCTGGTCCGATCAAGACCGCATGTCAGGTTCTCTTTGTTTTTCCGTGGGAAGCTTGATTTTTTGTTCTATGGAAGGAAGCCGAAAGGGAGTCGATAAGGATGTTGAAACAAGCTGGCTGGGCCGTAGTGCTTGGGGTCCTTGGTACATGTCTGGCACCAAGCGTCAGTTATGCGCAGGTATTTGGCGTTGAATTGCGAGCCAATGCATTGCCAGCGGCTGGCGGTATGGCAGGTACGGGCATCGCGCGGCCGCAGGACATTCAAAGTTCAATGGTGCTGAACACCGCAACCTTGACACAGCACAAAGGGACGAACTTCAGCTTTTCTGGCGCATGGATTGAACCTACGTTCAACCTTGATAACGAAGCAACCTTGCCTGGGGGCAGTGTTTCGCCATTCAGGCAAAAGTCAGACCGGCCTGGCTCGCTCATCGGAAATATTGTCGCGACCCAGGACTTCACCGCCCTCGGATTGCCGGTGACGGCAGGATTGGGATTGATCACCGCATCGGGACTGGGAGTTGACTACCGGGAATCAGCCGCAAGTAACGGTACGTCAGCTGAGTTCATGGTTTTGAGCACGGCTTCTGCACTGGGCGTCAAGCTTACTGACAGGTTGTCGTTTGGTGCTGGGTTGAACATTGCAACTGCCCAGATGGATGGGGTGTTTTCAGGGCAATCTGCTTCGACGCCCGATTATGGCGTACGAGGGAATCTGGGCCTCACTTATGACGTGTTCGACAGAACGACATTGGGGGCATTCTGGCTTACCAAGGAAAAGCATGTATTCGAGAATTTCATTCAGGCGGGGCCGTTGCCGTTTCAGGATGTCAGCATGGAGTTGCCAAACATTTTCGGCATCGGTATTTCTGACGAAAGTCTTTGTTGTGGAAAGTTGTTGGTTTCAGTCGACCTGCAGTACATGAAGTGGTCTGATACCGACTTCTGGGGAAGTTTGTGGGATGATCAGTTAGCGGTGCAAACCGGGCTCCAGTACACCACTGATCGCGGCATCCGGCTTCGCGGAGGTTACACCTTTGTCGAAAATGCATCGAGGACCACGCCGGCGGCGTCGATCGGTGGAATTACGCCCCAAACCAG
>JAPOKD010000850.1 GCA_029977825.1 Planctomycetota bacterium
GACCAACGTATCCTCCAACAAGCCGCACCGTTTCAGGTCGCGAATCAACGCTGCGATTGGCTTATCAACACTTGCGATACGAGACGAGTGCCCACGTTTCAGGTAATCGTGACTGTCCCAGCCACCCGAAAATATTTGCACGAATCGCACACCTTTTTCAACCAGTTTGCGGGCCATCAAGCACTGACGACCAAACGGCTCAGTGACAGGATTATCCAGTCCGTACATCTGCCTTGTCTGCGCCGTCTCAGTTTTCAGGTCAACCACATCAGGAACAGCGGTCTGCATCCGATAGGCTAATTCGTAACTTTCCATTCTGGCAGCCAGAATATCGTGCTGTGGGTGTTCCTCGAGATGCCCCACGTTGAGCTTGGCCAATTCATCGAGTGCTCGTCGCTGATGTTCCCGCGTCTTGAAGGACGGTGGTTGCAGATCCAGAATCGGAGCGCCTCTGCTTCTGAGTCTTGTACCCTGATAATGCGCGGGCAAAAAACCGTTCGACCAATTCGTTGAACCTGCCTGTGGAAGCGCCAACTCGGTCATCACAACATAGCCGGGAAGGTTCTGATTCTCACTTCCCAAGCCGTATCCGACCCAGGACCCCACGGACGGATCCTCGCCCAAACGACTGCCCGTGTTCATGTGCAGAAGTGCTTCGGGATGATTCAATGACTCAGCCTGGCAACCCCGGTAAACACACAGTTCATCGGCAACTTCCTTCTGAGCCAAGTGAACAAACTGATCACACATATCGATTCCCGCATCGCCCACTTTTCGACTTTCAAAGGGGCTACCCACATAAAACCTCTTACCTGTTGCGAGTCCCGCCGTCCGCTTGGACTCTGTCACATTCAATCTGCTTAACTCCGGCTTTGGATCAAACGTGTCAATGTGGCTAGGGCCACCTTCCATGAACAGCATGATCACGGCTTTTGCCCGCGCAGGATGCATTGGTGCCTTGGGAGCAAGGGGTCCTGCTGGCGACTCGGCGCGCACCTCCTGATCGAGTAGATCCGTGAGAGCCACCGCTCCCAAAGAGGCACCCAAACCATACAAAAAATCTCGACGACTGGAATTATCCATTGAGCACACGCTTCGCATAACAAGGAAAGCCTGACAAAAATTCAGTAGACGTAAACAAATTCGTTCGAATTGAACAGCAACATGGCAAGATCAGCTAACGCCCGGGTCTCAGCTGAAACATTGGCTGGTTTTGTGTCGGGCACATAATCTTCGAAGACAGGCAAGATTTCATCAAACGTAAACGTTTCACCGGTAAACTCCTCGACCAGAGAACGGGTGACGCTTGTGGGATATACCGTTGATTCAGGCTTGTGTTGCCTGTGGTACTTCACCATATCCTCAACATAATTGGTAAGTGACGACAGTTCCTTCGACCGCGGTTGTCGTCCGTAAGCAAGCTCGAAGGCGTTCGTTACCTGTAGTTTCGTTCCGGCGTGTTGGGCTTGTAAGTGCTTGGCAAATGCAATTGACCGGTCTGTCATCACATCACTATTCATCAATGTGAACGCCTGGGGTGACACGGCAGCCACATCCCGCACTTCACAAGACTCGTTGGGATTTGGCAGATTCATGACTTCCATGAAAGGATCAGCCTGACCTCGCACCCGATACGCATAAATCGAACGTCGATTACGTTCATACGGCGTCCGCGAGGGCTGATAGGCCGGTGCGATCGAGAACTGAATCATCCTCGGCTCTAAAGCGACCTCAAGATTGATTTCAGGCATGACCGGAACTCCCCCCATTTCAGGATTCAGTTCTCCTGTCACCAACAAGATCGCATCTCGCAACTCCTCCGCAGTCAGGCGTCGAGGCCTGAAACTCGCCAACAATTGCCCGGTCGGATCAATCGTTTTCACCAACTGGGGCTCAGGGTGCTTACTCGAACGTCGATAAGCCTGCGACATCACAATCAAACGATGCAACGGTTTCGACCGTCCTCCGTTAGCGAGAAATTGACTGGCAAGCCAATCAAGTAATTCAGGGTGACTTGGCGGAGCACCTTTAGCTCCAAAATTATTTGCTGTTCCAACAATGCCTGTACCAAAATGATGCTGCCAGATCCTGTTCACAAAAGACCGTGTTGAAAGAGGATTCTTTTTATCTGCGATCCACTTGGCGAGCGCTAACCGGCGTCCGTGGATTTCCTCGCCAATGGCAAACGGGTCCTGATCAGTCCCATCGGGTGCAGAGACACCACACGCACTCAGTACCCCAGGTGACACGCTTTCCCCGATCGCCTGATAATCTCCGCCCGTAAAGATATGCGTCGTTGGCTTCCACTTCGTGTCAAATTTGGCAGGCTTCCGCAACTTGCGGCCATTTTGATTTTGGTCGGGGCCGTTGAAAACACTTTGCACCATCGGTTGATAGCGTTCTTGGCGACGTTCCCAGATCCAAACATCCTGCTCTCTTACCTTCAAACGCCCCTTTTCCATCTCGCTCAGGCCGACATGACGAGGTGGCTTCTGATCCTCAGGGTCCTTGCGTCTCGCGTTTACATTCTTGTAAGGCAAGTCGTGTTCCTTGTACCACGCCTTAGCCGCAGCCTCCCTCTTATCGACAAGGGCCTGACGCTTGCCATCCGCAAAAGCATAGAGTCGATCAACTATCTCCTGCCCAGCACGAAAGCCAGCTTTGTTCTCTTCTGGCAGAAATGCTGCCGACAATTCTGCTGGCTGTGTGCCAGCCAACGCGGCATACAGTCGGTAATAGTCTCTTGTCGGAATTGGATCAAACTTGTGGTCATGACATTTGCAACATCGCATCGGAATCGAAAGGAAAGACTGCCCGATACTATGGACCACATCATCTCGATACAGCTGCCGCGCCTCATCTTGCGGGACCATGGCTGTTCCCCAGGGCCCCATTCGCAGAAAGCTTGTCGCAATCAATGACTCCGAGTCTTCGGGGCTAAATTCGTCACCTGCAATCTGCTGCAGTACGACCTCCTCAAAGGGCTTGTCTTCATTGAACGCCCGAATCACATAATCTCGATCCCGCCAAGCGTTTGATCGCTC
>JAPOKD010000744.1 GCA_029977825.1 Planctomycetota bacterium
ATGTAGTCGTCCCCAAACAACTTCCCCTTGGTGCCCAGCGGCAGCTTAAGCTTCAGTTTCTTGGGTTTTGACAATGTCTTCAGGTAGGACAACTTCCCGTTATCAGCATCCAATAGTGAATTACAACTTGGGCAGGTCACACGCAGGGATGCATCGGGCACATGCAGCGTCAGTGCTCCACCGCACTTGGGACAATTCAGAGATGCAGCCTCGGCGACAATTTTGGCATCGACCACATCCCATCCATCACCCTCAAGCCCGAGCGAATCCAGACTGATTTCTTTCCCTACGTAAACACTGATCGACTTTCCAAACTCAAAAGTCGCAAAGACCCCTGCTGTGCCTTGGAGATCTACAAATCTGTGCTCGGCGCCGCCTCGAAATGCCCAGGGAATGTCACCTTCGGCCGCCAACGCGGTTGCAACGCCACGTTCAGTCACATTGAATTCAGAATCACCGAGCTTTACAGCACTGCCAAGTTCAAGTTGATCGAACTCTGGGATTTTGACTTTACCGGACACCTTGCGCTGAAACATCAGGTAAGTCTTACCCTGCGCCTCGGCAAGCCATCCCCAACGTCCACCAGGGAAAGCAAGGTACCATTCGTCCCAAACACCCCCAGCTGGGTGCTGGTATTGGACACGCCCAACAACCGTGAAAGACTTTCTATTGAATGTTCCCGACAGGCCGCACCGTAGCCGAGACGACGTCTCAACCAATTCGGCAACTTTGCCAATATCCTCAACTTTTCTGTCGGTGCGAGCGACGGCTGACTGACAAAATTCACAAACCGACACTATAGAACCTACAGTGAACTCAACAGGTGCCCCGCATGACGGACAGGCGGCCTTTCGACGTTTCATCTATCCTGTCCTTGCTCAGAGAAACGATTAAAACCAGGCCCGCCTGAACCTGATGTCGCCGCTAAGTCCTGGGATACTCCTCGCGCTAGATGCCTGACGTGCACCATTTTCGCGTCAAGCTTTTCCGAGAGCACCCCTTGCCAGTTCCATGCTGCCCGCTCGCGACAACAGTAAAGATTAAAGGTCGCAAAGCCATACTCAGGATAAGTGTGGCACGCTAAATGTGATTCGCTCAACATATAAAGAGCGGTAACCCCCGCAGGCCCACCAAAGCGATGGAACTGTGGTTGTCCAAGGACTGTCACACCGATGTCAGCAACAACCTGGTCGCAAATACAACGAATCAAGGCGATGTCCTGCAATGAGTCAGCACAGCATCCCGACGCATCGACAACCCACTCTGTCCCCGTACCCAATCTCGGTTCAAGCACGTCTGGAGTTGTTCGGACAGTGTTCATGAATCGGGCAGTATCCGCAGCTCTGTGTTACACGGGATCACCAAGATGACAATAGCGTAGCACAGATCAACTTGCTGGTGGCGGAGGCGGTGGTGGTGTTGCAGCTTGAAAATACCCAGCCAGTTGTGGTACCTGACCAGCGGCAGTCCAGCCACCAATAGCAGCAGTCCAAACCATCGTCCCCTGTCCAACATCGCCCGAACCAATTGCAGTAGCGAGCTGCTCAAGACTGAAAGGTCCCTGAGTCTGCCCATTGACCGCCACATGCCATTGCGCAACGGGCGGAGGCGGTGGAGCGACTCCGCCAGCGGCGGGCACGCCCGGAGCAACGCCCCCCTGTCCCGGCATCATACGACTCGCCATGGCAAACCCCATTCCCAGCCCCATGCCGTCAGCAGCCCCACCGCCAGAAGGATTCTCGGCCGCTGCCGTCATTGCTTGCCCCATTTGATACTGCTGAAACGTATCCATATTGCCGATCACGCCCATGCTTGTCCGCGTGTCCAGTGCTTTCTCGACTGCCTCCGGCAACGAGATGTTAACGATGTACAACTGTGGACAGTCCAAGCCATATTCATCATCAATCCTCTCCACGACCTCCTTGCGTAGTGCCTCTGAAAGCTCACTGTATTTGGCTGCCAGATCGAGTGCTGGCACCTGAAGTTTCCCGAGCAGGTCGGCAAAAGATGAGCCAATGATGTTCCGTAAAAGCTCCGTGATATCATCTGCTGAGAAGTCACCATCCGTTCCAACCAGTTCTTTCAGCAGCGCCGTCGCATCTACTGCACGAAGCGTGTAGCTTCCGAACGCACGAATACGAATCGGACCAAACTCAGGATCCCGAAGCATGATCGGATTCGGCGTTCCCCACTTGAGGTCGGTCACCTGTTTGGTGCTGACGAAATAGACCTCGGCCTTGAAAGGACTCTCGAAACCATATTTCCAACCCTGAAGGGTCGACAAGATCGGCATGTTCTGTGTCGTAAGCTCGTAGTGTCCCGGCTCATACACGTCAGCCAACTCACCACCTTTGACCAGCACTGCCACCTGTCCCGGACGGACAATCAGCTGAGCCCCATTTTTGATCTCGTTCTGATGACGTGGAAAACGCCACACCAGGGTGCGATTCGAATCATCGATCCACTCGATGATATCGATCAATTCCCCACGAAGAACGTCGAACAGACCCATATCAATTACTCCAATCAGGTTTTTGTGCTGCACTCAGTAGATCGAATCACCCCGACGGGCGATGATGGTAGATCCACACCAAATCCGAATTGCCGAATTTGAATCGCGGCCAATGGCTGCCAAGCGAGTATACCGCCAGCATCAGGACCGCACCATACAAGGCGAGATCGAGACGCGTCTGTGGCGCGCCTGACCGCATTTTCGCAAAGATTTAGCCAGCGTGTGGGATCACCCATAAGGTTAAGCCCATGCATCACCGACAAAACTGGCGTCAAACAGTGAGGCACAAAATCACACAGAAGCCAGCATTTTACATTGCCAACGTTGTGGCGGGCTCGTGCAATCGGCCTGTCACCAAACTCACGCGACCAATGATCATCCCGTCTTCGGGAAACCAACGCACAAATCGCAACCGTTTGGTCGCCACTCTTCATGACGTGCGTTCAACCTGAACGCCCATTGATCAGGAAACGATATCTTCAGCTCCCGCGTTGGTCACTTCATACTTGTCCGCGAAGAACCATTGTCGCTGATCAGGATCGACGTTGCGGAAGGTATCGGTTTCACGATCATTGGTGACAAACCTGCCATGCCCTCGTCGATGGTGGTGGCGATGTCCACGATGATGACGGCTGAATTCGTCAACAATCGCGTCGACGCGTTCTTGAAATGCGTCCCCGGAAGTCCAGTAGTCCATAACCTTGACCAGCTTACAGACCTTTGACTCATCCCGCATGACACCACCGATCACAATGTCTTCACCAGCGGTGACCAACACATCGGTTCCCCGTCCTCCGATCAGGATATTGAAGCCGGGTCCACCTTTCACGATATCATCGCCACTGCCGGCCGAAAGCACGTCATTCCCTCGTCCGCCGAGAATCTTATCGTTGCCACGACGAGTCACAACAACATCATCTCCCGCACCAGCAAAGACTGTTGTATTTCCGTCCCCACCCTCAACCACATCGTCGCCAGCACCTGAC
>JAPOKD010000695.1 GCA_029977825.1 Planctomycetota bacterium
CACACATTTTGGAAGGTTGGAGACGAACCGCGTCGGATGAACCACGTTACGCAGATCGATACAATCGAATTGATCGGCACAATTGGTACTGCTTCTACACCCGAAAACGGCTCCCCAAGACAGCTTGGGCGAGGATGCTCGGCTGTCTAGGGGCATTGGGTGGAGTTGCGAAACCTTCGGTGACTGCTCACACCGTTCCAAGCCGCGGTAATCGACGCTCGGTAATCGACGCTAAGTAATCGACGCTAAGGAGGCTGTTGGGAGTCAGCTGCGGGCAGTGTGCAATGCTAGCGTTTGCGAGGCCGGTGAGTATTTTTGCATGCAAAAATGATTTCCGTTCGCTTGGCTGCGTTTTGGGGGCCGCCACGTATAGTCGGGCATGCCATGCACAGTGGGGCATGCCGTGTTCTG
Organism: Planctomycetota bacterium; assembly: GCA_029977825.1. Lineage (GTDB taxonomy): Bacteria > Planctomycetota > Planctomycetia > Pirellulales > Pirellulaceae > Rubripirellula. Next base: position 412 of record JAPOKD010000695.1, read on the forward strand.
TCGGGCATGCCGTGTTCTGTCGGGCATGTCGTGTTCTGTCGGGCATGCTGGGGGACGTGTCAGAACCCGCCTGGACTGGTGAACTCGGCGTAGTCGTCGAATTCGCTGTGGCGTTCCGCGGCACGATCACTGAAGCGTGTGAAATCAGCTTCCCAGGTGAGTTCGACATCGCCGATTGGACCATTTCTTTGTTTGGCAATGATGATTTCTGCTTGTCCTGCAAACTGTGCCCGGTCGTCTCCGCGATGGTAATATTCTTCGCGATGCACAAACATGACTACGTCGGCGTCCTGCTCAATGGCGCCTGATTCGCGGAGGTGGCTTAGTTTTGGGCGATGGTCTTTGCTGTCTTCGGCTTGCCGATTGAGTTGTGACAAGCAGAGCAAAGGGACTTCCAATTCACGGGCAAGACCTTTTAGTCGCCGCGCGATCTTTGCCACTTGTTCCTGTCTGGGATCTCGCGAGTTGTCAGGTTCAATCAGCTGCAGGTAATCGATCACAATCAATCCGAGGGCTTCTTCTCGGCGTTTGATGCGTCGAGCAGCAGCGGCAATTTCGCTGACTGTGCGACTGGGAGAGTCGTCGACAAACAGTGGTGCCTGGCTGATCTCGTTCGCTGTTTGGATCAGTTTATCTCGATCATCAGATGAGATGGTGCCATTACGAACACGATGGCCATTGACCCGCGCGAGTGAGCACAGCATGCGGTCAGCCAACTCGATTCCTGACATCTCCAGAGAGACAAACAGGACCGGTTGTTTCTGGTTGATGGAGACATGCTCACCCACATTCATCGCTAGAGCCGTTTTACCCATTGATGGTCGGGCCGCGAGAATGATCAACTCGCCGTGATGCAGGCCACCGGTCATTTCGTCAAACTTGGTTAGTCCTGTTTCGGCAGCACCATCGACATACTCGTCTTTCATGCGTGCTTCCATGCGGTCCATGGATTGGTGCAAGACATCTGCGATGTTCTGGATTGATTGTGATGATCGACCATCCATGATGGCGAACACTTTCTGTTCTGCCTGTGCACACAGTTCCTTGGCGCTGGATGATTGATCATAAGCATCCCGTAAAACTTCGGTGCTGGATTGAATCAACCTTCGATAAACAGCTTTTTCTGTAACAATGCTGCTGTAATAAACGGCGTGCGCAGCGTTGGGAACTGAGGATGACAGTCGTGCCAGATAGGCCGCTCCACCAACTTTTTCATAATCGCCGGCAGTCCTAAGCCGTGACACAAGCAGGGTGATGTCAATCTTTTCACCCGAGTCATGCATCTCCCTCAGGTTCTCGTAGATTTTTTGATTTGCGTCGTCATAGAAATCCTCTGCTTTGAGCGAAGCAATTTCGTCGCAAATCTCAGGGAGAAGCAGGATGCTACCCAGAACCCCCATCTCTGCTTCCAAGTCAATCGGGGGTTGCCGCTGCAAAATCTCAGCCGCGGAAGGTTCTTTGTTTTTCTTTCGTTGAAAGGGGCTGTCGTTGGAAGCCATGGGCCAATCCGTTGGGGGCGAAAGGGAAACGGGTGCGACGCAGGTGATATCCGTATCTACCGGACAAAAGGAAAATCAGAGTTCGACTTTCTCTGGGGACAAGTTTGCTGCTGTCGTCTGTAAGTCATCAGCGAACGCGCCGAAAGTTTCAAAGACTGCAGGGCGTATTGTGATCACGTTTGTTGAATCTTCTTTATACCTTTATTTGAGCCAGCGCGGGTTAACTGTTCCACCAAACGAATGCCTAATTGTCAGGATTTCGTCTGGCTTGTGTTTTTCAACCGGTGGTGATGTCTCTGATTTGTGGAAGCTGGTTGCACCTGGGGGACAACGCGGGACTGACCGATGAATTCACGCAGCGTGCATCACGCGGAGCTGGGTTGGGGCTGGGGCTGATACAGAGACCACCGCGTGCCCACCGATTGAACGGGTGGCGATCCTGAACAGGTGTGTCAGTGGAGCTTGCCTCAGCCACTTCGAAGTAAGTTTTCGACGCGGGCCACTGCTTCTCTTGTCGACATCGCAAGCTGTCCACGACCGATCGACTTTCCATCCTCAAGCCACTTCTTTACATTGTTTTCCGCGGAAATCGCCGTGCTGTGGGATTTGCCACCAAAGTGGTTCGCAATCTCCGAATAGGCGGAAGCAGTCAGTTGGCGAGCCAAGTACATGGCTAACATGCGAGGTCCCGTTACGGCTCGGGTTTGGGAACGCCCTCGGAGGGTGTGGTGTGGCAGATGGAAGGCATCACAGACCGCGGTTTCAATCACCGATAACGTGGCGATCGGTGTAGATGCACGCAGCAGATTGCCTCCAAATTGGCGAATCTCATCGAGTGTGGGCACGCGACCAAACATGCGTTGGAGTGTGTTGATCATGTTGGCTACCCCACTCACCACCCGACCGTCGCCAGCCAGCATCGGATTGATCTGGTCGAGCAATGCCGAGGGCACTTCCAGAGGGCAACGTTCGGCAATCCACCGCTCCAGGACGGTCCGTCGGATGTCGATATCGAGTGGCTGAATTGGGCACAAAAGTCCGCTCGCCATGCGACCCGCCAGTTCCTGCGAAAGACCAGCAATTTCACTGGGAGCCTGCAGTCCGGAGAAGAGCAGCGGACGTCCCTCGGATGCCAGTGTCTCGACCGTGTAAAGCATTTCTCGAAGCGTGGCTTTCTTTGCGCCCAAAAACTGAACGTCATCAATCAACAGAGCATCGACTTCTCGATATCGGCGGCGAAACGCTGTGATTCCGCTGTTACCTACCGAGCTGATGAAGTCGTTCGTGAACTGTTCGGCTGACAGATGCATCACACGACGCATCCGGTGACGTCGACGCAATTGGTCAGCAATCGCAGCCATCAGGTGTGTCTTGCCGGTTCCTGTTGGGCCGCAGAAAAAGATAGGCGATGCTGTTTTGGGATCCTGGCAGACCATGGACATGGCCGTATACGCGAGCTGATTGCTGGTGCCTGCGATGAAGTTGGCAACAGTCGATGGGCGTTGAATGTCCGTGTTGGTCGGAACCTGCGGTTGACCGCCCTTCAACGCTGGGTTCGTTGGCTTGTCTGCTTGCGGCTTTGCCGGTGCTGGAGAACCGTCGGAGCTGCCGGTTATCGCTGGGGCAGAGTTGGGCGTCCCGCTCCGCTTGGCTGCGGCGAGACCGGGAAATTCCAGTTGTTCAGGTTGGTCGATTCGCAGCCTGTTCTTGCTGGTTCTGCTGTTTGATGCCTGACCGTCGGCGATGTAAGACGAGATCGCCTGTGTTCGGCGACGTTTTGATTTTGTGTTGGGGGCTCTCTTGCCTTGCCGCTGATGCGATCCACTG
>JAPOKD010000904.1 GCA_029977825.1 Planctomycetota bacterium
AAACGATTGCTGCGGCCAAAGCAGTGGCTGAGCGAATGCCTCGAGAACATCGCTGTACGGCACTGGGCGGGTTGGCGATCACACCGACTTCGCTCGCTATTCAAAAACGTCTGGAAGGTTGCGGTAACTGCGGCTGTTAGCTGCGCGGGCTCTGGTGCAAACGCGCGTCAGACCGGAGGCGGCTTGGTTGATATGGAATCATCGTGTTATGCCGTCTGCCTGAAGTTTTGCTCAGGCGGGAATTATCTCTCAGGAATTGATTTTCAGTCGGTCGAGCGAAGCAGAGTGTTGCGGATGCTTATATGCCACCTACTGCTGCTGGCTTTGTTCCAGGCAGTCGATGGTGCTTTGCAGGTCGTCAGGTAAGGGGGCCTCAAACGTCATTTCCTTGCCAGTTTGTGGATTGACGAGAGTCAGTTTGCGAGCATGTAACGCCTGTCGTTCCAGAAGAGGTTGCTCTGTCGGTAAGTCCAAGCCGGTTTTGCCTTGCAATTGGGCTCGATGTATCTGGCTATGACCGGCATACAGGCGGTCACAGATGATTGGGCATCCCATGTGAGCCAGGTGGACTCGTAGTTGGTGAGTGCGTCCCGTCTTGGGATGCAGTCGGACCTGCGTGAATCGACCGTGACGCGAAATTACTTCATAAAAAGTCGATGCCGGTTTGCTTGTGGTGTGGTCTTCGCGTATCGCCATTTTGTCACGTTGATACGGATGCCTGCCGATGGCTGCATCGATCACGTCGCGATCACGGTCTATCCTGCCTGCCGTGATTGCAAAGTATTCTTTCTGTACCAGGCGATCGTGGAATTGCTGTCCCAGATGAATATGCACTGCGTTTGTTTTGGCAATTACAATCGCCCCGCTGGTATCCCTGTCCAGACGATGCACGATACCAGGCCGTGTGGGCCCACCTACATCCGACAGCGATTGGAAGCGGAAAGCCAAAGCGCTGGTCAGTGTACCGCTCCAGTGACCGCGTGCTGGGTGCACCACCATGCCGGGAGGCTTGTTCACAACAACAAGGCCATCATCCTCGAATAGAACGTCCAAAGGGATATTCTCGGGAATGGTGTCGTCACTTGGCAGCGGCGGAACACGGAATCTGATTTTCTGGCCAGCCCGGATTTTGATGCTCGGGCGTATGACGCGGCCATCCAGTTCTGCTCCGTCATTCTGCACAGCCTCACGTATCTGAGTGCGACTGTAGCCGTCACAACTTTGTGTCAGGAACAGGTCGATTCGCTGGCCAGTAGCGGATTCAGGAACGACGAAGTCGCGGTAGACCTCAGCCGGTCGCTCATGAGAGCATTCGTCTTCTTCCGTGTCGGATGACAACGGAGTCTGATCAGTGGGGTCGGAAATGACATCGTTCCTGGAAAGGAATTTGGCTACTTATCCGTACTGGATTCTTCGGCAGTCGTGTCAGCTTCTGCAGGTGCAGCCTTTTCGGCGTCTGCCGGTGCGGGTTTTTCAGCGTCTGCCGGTGCGGGTTTTTCAGCATCTGTCGGTGCAGGTTTGCTGTCATTCGCTGGCAGGTCCAAACCCCCATCGAGATCCCGCGGAGCTGCGTCACCCTTCAGTGGATTTGTTTCGCTATCAATACCAGAACCCGGCTTGGCGGGTTCTACAGCGGGCAGGTCCAAGTTAAGACCAGGTAGCCCTTCCAAACCAGACATGGGGGGCAATGAAGGGTCTGGGTTGGGCATCTGGGCCGGTTTGAAGTCAGCGTCTTTGAACCACGAAGTGAAATCTTTGCCGGCATCACTCTCCAAATAAGCAATGCGGCTAGTCGCATTCTCAACCATCGCCTCAGATTCATTTACGTTGATGACCTCGTTGTATGCTGTGATAGCAGCTTCGCGGTCTCCAAGCGTCACGTTTGCCAGAGCCATACCCAAATGGGCACGCGACTTGATCAAGGTGTCATCCGTATTTGCTGCAGCGGATAAAACTTCGATACCTTGAGTGAGTGATTCTTTTGCGTTTTCTGGTTCGGTATAGATGTCCTGATTGCCCTTGGAGACCAAAGCCATCCCCTCATACAACTTTGCCAATTTTCCAGCAGAAGTTTCGATGTACTCAGTGTTGATATCTCCCAAGACATCGGGGTCCACTTGAGGCACGTTGGTGTTTTGTATGAGTTGCAGGGTTGCCATGCTGCTCTCAGCATCACGCTCGGAGTTGTAGAACGAGTAGGCTACGCCAACGGCCAAGACAAGCAGAATCCCCACCAGAATTTGCTTGGAGTAGGGTTCAATGCGTTTGTTGGCTTGTTCCAGATAAGCCGCCAAGTCATTTTGCTGCAGTTCGTGACGTCGTTCGGTCTTGTTCATGTTGCTTTTTAGGTTGGTTCAGCGATGAATGCATCGCCGGAGGTTGCGTACTCCCACGATCTTGCCCAAGTATAGAAATCGCAACGGTTTAGCGTCAATAGAGTCAAAATGCTGTCTTGACGGTGACTTTGGCGGCAGAAAACGCTTTGCTGGCGAGTTTAGTCTTCGTTGTGTCGGGTCAAGTGCCCACTTCGATTGATGGCTCTTAGTAACCAAAGCATCACTGTCATGCTGCCAAAAAACCCCAGTAACCCGAGTAAGCTGATGTCCTGCAACGCCAACCAGCTTGCATCATGAAATAGCAGTGGAGGGACTTTCATCGCCAATAGGAGCGACGAACCCAGAAAAACAGCACTGGTCATCAGCCCAAGTACCATCCGGTTCACGGTGGGGCTGAGTCTCTGGTGTTCAAGAATGAC
>JAPOKD010000293.1 GCA_029977825.1 Planctomycetota bacterium
CCCTGCAGTTTGACTACTGCTTCCAGCTTCGTCGAGGGTGGAGGATGGTATTGTTGGCGTCACCGCGGAGATTGGTTCGCGTCCTGCAGTTTCTGACGTGAGGAAATCCCCGGACCGGAAGAACGGGCAGACGCGACTCCAATCAAAGGCGGAAGGTGTGTTGGGCGAGGCAAGCTGCGACCAAGGGTTTTCGCCAGCAGGGGGATGGGCGTCAAGCCAGAAGCCGGATCGGTAGCCAGGGTGGAAGCCCGGCGTGGGCTTACTGTCGGCAAACACGGATCTGCCAGTGCTGTTCAGCTGGGCACAAAGTTCTTGGCATGCGCCTCACGCTGAGCAAGATCGTAATCGTGTTGCGTCATGATTCGAGCAAGTTCCTCGAGGTCGGTGGTAGCAGTCCAGCCCAGTTTCTCCTTTGCCTTGGATGCATCTCCAAGCAGCAGGTCGACCTCGGCTGGGCGGAAGTAGCGGGGGTCGATTTCAACATGGTCTTCGTAGTTGAGGTCGAGTTGTTCAAATACGAGGCGGCAAAAATCACGCACGGATTCCGTGCGACCAGTGGCAAGAACAAAATCATCAGGTACGTCATGCTGCAGAATCCTCCACATCCCTTCCACATAATCTTTTGCATAACCCCAGTCCCGCTTGGCGTCGAGGTTACCAAGATAAAGTTTGCTCTGTAGTCCCGCTTTGATTCGGCCCGCAGCACGGGTGATTTTTCGGGTTACAAAAGTCTCTCCGCGACGCTCGGATTCGTGGTTGAATAGGATTCCATTGCTTGCGTACATGTCGTAGCCGCGACGGTAGTTGACCGTCTGATGAAAAGCGTAGACCTTTCCGCAAGCGTAGGGCGACTGAGGATTGAACGGCGTCGTTTCCTTTTGGGGTGTTTCCAGCACCTCACCGAACATTTCACTGCTACTGGCCTGGTAAACACGCACCTGTTTTCTGCGGTTCAAAAGTCGAGCGGCTTCCAGCACATTCAGAGCACCGACACCCACTGTTTCCAATGTATAAACCGGTTGGTCATAGGAGACGCGAACGTGGCTTTGCGCACCAAGATTGTAAATTTCATCGGGCTCAATATCCAGAACCAGATTTGAGAGTGCCTGGCCGTCCGTCAGGTCACCATAATGCAAACGAAGTTGACCTGCGTCGTGGACATCACTGTAAATATGGTCAATGCGCTCGGTGGAAAATGTACTGCTGCGGCGGACGAGCCCGTGGACGTTGTATTCCTTCTCCAGAAGTAGTTCTGCGAGATAGCTGCCGTCTTGACCTGTGATGCCGGTGATGAATGCTGTTTTGGTCATGGTGTTGCCAGTAAATAGTTTGTTGTGTGACTTCTGGTTGAAGGTTTGGGAAATCCCAGTTTGGAATCCCCGGGTCAGGCTGAACGCAATTTACCGGCGTCTACTTCGCGGCAAAAATCTGCATAAGTGTTCTCGAGTCCCTGTTGAAGGTCGATTTGATGCTTCCAGCCACATTCGTGCAGAAGTGTGACGTCGGTGCATTTGACCGGTGTGCCATCAGGGCGAGATGGGTCAGTTTGGATCTCACCCTGGTAGCCGACCGTATTGGCAACCTTTTCCGCCAGTTCGCGAATGGTAAGGTCCACACCCGTTCCAACATTCACCCAGTCAGGCGGCGATTCGAGCGACAGCAGGTGAACGATCGCATCCGCAAGATCGTCGACATGAAGGAATTCACGTCGAGGTTCGCCTGTACCCCAAAGCTCAACGGAGGGTTGACCAGTCAGCTTGGCATGGTGGAACCGTCGAATCAGTGCCGGCAGCACGTGGCTGTGCTCCGGGTGGTAGTTGTCACCCGGGCCGTACAGGTTGGTGGGCATCGCGCTGTGATAGGTGACACCGTGCTGGCGACGATAGTATTGGCATAGTTTCAGCCCCGCGATCTTTGCGAGGGCGTATGCCTCATTTGTTGATTCCAGTAGCCCGGAGAGCAGCGATGTTTCCGTGATCGGTTGGGGGCAATCACGCGGATAGATGCAGGTACTGCCAAGAAAAAGGAACCGTTGCACCCCATGGCGGTAGGCTGCGCCGATGGTGTTCACCGCCATCGTCAGGTTCTCAGTCAGAAATTCCACAGGATAGGTATCGTTTGCGACGATGCCACCCACCTTTGCTGACGCGAAAATGACGGTATCGGGACGTTCAGCGTCAAAGTACTGCTCTGTTGCCTCGGCCCTCGTCAGGTCGAGCGTTTCCCTGGGTGCAGTCAGTACCTCACAATCCGTGTCGGCCAAACGCCGACAAACCGCAGAGCCAACCATGCCACGGTGGCCCGTGACCAATATCTTTTCGTTCTGTGAAACTCCCATGTTGCGCAGATTAGCGAATCTTGAATTGCGAGTCACTACCAACTTGTTGCCCTACTTTGTTCTCTCATCAGCGGTGTTTTCTGCGTGTTTTTAGGAGGGTGTTGATGGGGCGAGTCCAAGCAGCTCAACCAAGTGGGCCATTTTTGGCTCCCCGGCTGCCTTCGCTGTCTCGCGTGCGTTGTCACCGATTGAATCGACGTGCCCGACTGTAACATCAGGTCGGATTGTGAGGTCATTTCCGATTGGGGGAAGCAGGACATGCTAAGTACATTCGGCCCCCCCACCTGTCGATGCAATAACGTAACGGCGGGCTAAAAATCGGAAGGACCGATAAATTTTGTGATCTCCCGGCTGTTCACTCCCAGGCATGGAAGAGCGAAGGGATGTACAAGGAAGTTAACGGATCATTGATCAAATGGCCCGCCGCCGCCTCAGTCACGATGCTAGCAATATCGTGGTTTCTGATGGATCCCGATTCGGATCAGTCTGAACGCAGCGTGCCTGCCGGCGATAGCCCAGCCAGCGATTTTGTGGTGGTGCCGGAATTGGATGCGAAACTCGCCCCTGGCTTCACAAATGCTTCAGTCGACGCTGAGCCGAGCGTTTCTATTGCAGTAGATCAAATCAGTGATCAACAACGTGATGTCACTGCACTGAAGTTGCCCGCACGCGTTGCGGCGGTGTTGGGTGAAAAAGTTCAAGACAGTGAATCGTCAGATGTCGACGTGGCGGCCAGCAACGCTGAGGAATTCAGCACTGGAAGCATTCTTCGGGCACCGGTGCGGTTGATTGACCAAGAGCTTGCTGGGCTCGGCTTGGGAGAAATGAATTCAGGAGCCGATGAGTCGCTCACAGTGGATCAGTGGGAAGAAGTCGCTTGGGGAAACCTTGGCTGGATGCCTGATGTTTGGTCGAAAGACTTCTGGCAACCGGGCAACGAACTTGCGCGGCTTGCAGAGCAGAAACCTAAATCTGTGTTGCCAGACTCCAATCGGGCTCTGGGGCGTCGAGACCTGGCCCAAAACGAAGGCGAGGAAATCACCCCACTGTCACCATGGGCGATCGCAAGTGCAGGTCTGAATGTTCGTATGCATGCAACCGGGGAATTTTTCAATGACTGGTTGATTGTGCTTGCTCGGCAGTCGGCCAAAGTGAAGGATTTTGCTTCCAGGCACAAACTTGAGGGGAGGCTGCGAACGGGAGCATACCCGGGGGGAAGGCAAGCTGCAGAGACAGTTGCCGTTGTTCCGGTGGGCGGAATCATTTCTGCTGAGGATGAGATCGCAGTACCTCAAGTGCAACAGTCGGTTTCAAGGGACGTGAGTGCAGTCCGTGTCGCCACAAAGGATCCCGTTTCTGCCTGGCCGGAGGCCAAACAGCTCGTCGATCAGTTGGAGCAACTTGTGCAGTTTTCTCAGGATTCTGGAGGGCAGCAAGGCTACAGGTTTGTATCGCTCGATGGAAGCGAGTTGACCATTGCTGATTGGGCATCTCGCGTTCAGGGGTTATTGGCAGATTTGAGGGCGTTGCCACGCCTGGGAGCAGAGGAAGCTGGTTCAATCATTGTTGCCTTGAATAGCTTGGCAACTGAAGGACGCGAGCAGGCCGAATTACTTGAGGATCGGCAGAGCCAGTTGCACTGGTTGAGAGCCAGCTATGCAATCTCTCGTCGGACCGCGATTTGGATGCCAGTGTGGAGCCTGAGTCAGGGGCATGATGTTTCGTGGGATTTGCTCGGTAGCGAGAACAGGAAGCCAATTGAAGCTTCAGTGCAACGCGTGCGGGATGACTTGGTGGCGACGGGTGACGTCAACGGTTGGAACACGTTCCTGATGCTCGATGAGGTGTTGGATCAAGCCCATAGCGGCACGGCTTCTTCACGGGCAATTCTGTCGCAGAGGTTGATGTCCCGGTTGCAGTGGCACAGTCTCGGTCGGGAGCAGTCGCAGTGGTTGCAGCGAGAGTCAATTGATGAGCTTGTGGCAGCAATTCGGCCTTGGGCGCATACCGTGGTTGATTACGTTTCCTTGGTGGAGCAATTGGAGAGGCAGGAAGCGAATGCGATTGATTTGGCGGCGGTGGACATTGCTTCTGCTGCACAGACCCTCCGTTTCGCCAACAGCCCTGCCGCAGTCAAGGTTGCAGACGGGATTAATACTCATTACCGCAATGCTAACGTACGCTTCGCTATCACTGAACGTTTCATCGAACGAATGATTCCAGCGATCGAGCCGAGCAGAGTGCCGGTCAAGACACGGATGATGGGCGCAAGAGTCACGGGTGTCAGCCAGATAAACAGTAAATTTGATATCGATTTGAAACCAGCAAATGATCGTTGGGTGTTGAAGCTGAAAGCAAATGGACGTGTTGAGACGGATTCCGTTGGAAAGCAAGGCGTGGTATCGGTCAGGACGGCCGCGTCAGCCAAGTTTGATGCATCAAGCCACATCGAAGTCACGAAGCGGGGTTTGTACGTGGGTGATGCCGATGCGAAGGTGAGAAGTTCAACCAGATTGCGTGGTGTCGAAACTGCTTACGATGGTTGGCCGTTGGTGGGGCCGTTGGTCCGTTCCATCGCGGAGGAGCGGTATCGCGACATGGCGCCACAGGCGAATCGGCTGGCGAACCGGGAAGCCAGAGCGCGGATTGAGTCAGAAATGGATGCACGGATCGAGAATCGTGTGGATGAGACCGCCGTGGCGCTGAGCGAAATGGTGCTGGGTCCATTGGGGCGGTTGCAACTCGATCCATGTGTCACCGATATGCAGACGACTGAGCAGCGACTTCTGGCTCGGTATCGGGTGGCAGGTGACTGGCAATTGGGAGCGTTTACTCCACGGCCTCGCGCGTTGAGTGACAGCTTGATGAGTGTTCAGTTGCACCAGTCGGCACTCAACAATACCCTTGAGCAATTGATCCCATCAGAGCAGGCTATCGGGATCCGCGACCTGATAAGCAAAAGCTTTGGGACTTTTGGCAAGGCGGATGTTGATATTCCTGAAGATATCCCTGCGGACGTGACGGTGCAGTTTGCACGCACCCGGCCGATCACTGTTGAAATTGAAGATGGGATGTTGTGGTTGACATTGCGTATTCTAAGGTTGCGCCGGAATAGTGGGATCGATTTGACTCAGTTCATCGTTCGAGCCGGATACCGGCCTGAAATCGATGGTATGAATGCTCGCCTCGTGCGGGATGGGCATTTGCGGATCAGCGGTCCACGCATGGCCATGCGCGAGCGTTTGCCCGTACGTGCCATTTTCAATAAGGTTTTCGCAGCGAGTCGCGAAATTCCTCTGACTGTTCCTCGGCTGGTTGAAAACCCGGCTACGAACGGATTAGTCGTCAGTCAACTTGAATTGCGCGATGGCTGGCTCGCCATGGCGATCAGCGAAGAAGGGGCAGCCAGAATTGCGCTTCGTCAGGAGTGAGTGTCGAACGCGAGTTCACAGAGGTGGGCTTGCGCGATCGGTTGAGGGCAGCTCCAAACGAGGAAAAAAAGCGCTTCACGGCACCAACGACCTACCGGGTGTCCCTGCACAAATCCAGCACCCTTGGCTGCGGTCAACGCCGCTTGAGTGCTTCGCAAAGCCAGCCGATTCGCAGCCGTACGGATTTCAGACGTATCGCAATCGGTGTCGCCCTCTGATGCATGAAGTGCACGTTGTGCCAGGGCATCTACCTCCTGCCTGAGTTCTGACGCTGCTTCCTTTAACTCGGCTCTTTTATTGGCTTCAGACGACAGGAATTGCACCGCAGCCTGAGATAGCCCGATCGCCAAGGTTGATGTTTGGAGACCGCCGGTGCGAATACCAGTTGCGGTTTGAAGCACATTCTCACTGGGGCCATTGAGCAGCATCGTCCGATTTACCCGTACCTCTTCAAAGCTGACTTGGTCAGTGCAACTGGCCGATAAGGCTACCAGTTCTTGACCTCGGCCTGCCTTGATACCGGGGAGCGTGGCGGGCACCGCCAGTAGTACCTGCTGACTGTTCGGAAGCGTCGCACCGACAATGTAAAGGTCAGCATAGGGTGCACCGGTGACCCAGGGCGCAAGGCCATCCAGAACGTAGCCGTCCGTCGTTTCCACGACCCTCAAAATTGGACGTTTCAAGTGACGGCGACTTGTCGTCAAATGGCTGATCCCGACAGTGCTGAATCGTTCGCCACTTGCAAGATCTTCGAGCCACTGCTCCAGGACTGCGGTGTTTCCGCTTGCTGCAATTCGCCGAACGGCTCCCATGTACTGGGTGATGATAAAAGTCGTTGTCAGGTCTGCTTGAGACAAACGCAGATAGCCTTTGATCTGGTCAGAAGCTGACCATCCGAAACCGCCCAGGTCTTCCGGAAGGAACCAGCGATAGACGCCACGTTGGCCGCAAAGTCGAAGAGATTCTGCTGGCCAGTCACTCACGTCACTGACGGTATCAGCCACCCGGCTGAGTTCATCGCACAGTTCATCCATGGGAAGACAGTCGGGGCTCAGGATGGGAGAGAGTTGCTGCATGTTCAGGTAGCTGATTGCGGTGGTCAAAATTGCGTGGAATCTGTGGTCCCAGAAAACTGAAATCACG
>JAPOKD010000145.1 GCA_029977825.1 Planctomycetota bacterium
GACGACGACGACGATGATTGATTCATCGAATGTGTTTTCCGAATAGGCTCAGCTCAACTAGAATTCTGAGCCTGACGATTCAGGCAACGAAACGCACACCACTTGAATCTCGGCTATCAGCAATAGAAGTACTCGTGGGCGCCGGCGTTTGTCGCCTTGAATTGCGGGATGCGACTACTTTGCGTTCAGGTGCTCTGGCCATCTTCAGGTGTTCTGGCCATCTTCAGGTGTTCCGGCCATCTTCAGAGTGCAGGCTTGTGACGAACGTATACTCTATTTATGGTCTGAAGTCTTTGACATCCAAAAGCTCGTCAGGAATTGTCCATGAGTTCCACGCAGACCAATCAACCAGATGATCCGTTTCCGGCATCCGGACGGATCGCTGCGTTCGACTACGGAACAGTGCGTATTGGAATCGCCGTCTGCGACCCCGACAGGATCCTGGCCAGCCCTTTTGAGGTGCACCCGGCGGCAGATTGGCAAAATGATGGCGATTACTTCCGATCGTTGATCAAGTCGGAGAGGATCGTGGGGCTCGTTGTTGGCCTTCCCATTCACTGCGATGGGGGAGAGAGCGAGAAAAGCAAGGAAGCACGAGAATTCGCAAAGTGGTTGGCTGCAGAGACATTGCTGCCCGTACGAATGTTTGACGAGCGATTCACCACCGCGGATGCAAATCGACGGCTCGGCGGAAATTTCACCAGAGCGAAGAAAAAACAACGCGTCGACGCGATCGCGGCACTTGTGCTGCTCGAATCGTTTATCGAAGCCTGTCGGTATCGACAAGCTGTCGCAGGCGAGGCACTCAACGCTAACCTTGGTGGCGGCGAAAGCTTGGATGCCTGAACGACAAGAGGCACAGGTACGAGCCTTTGCCGCTAGTCAAGAACACCTATCTTTCGCTCGCCAGAAACTGAATCCTAGGCAGCGGTATCACCCACCAATTTATCCATCAGATCTGCGAATCGCTCTTCAGCTTCGCGGCGACGGCGGACTCGCTCGCCCACGCTCCAACCAGACCTGATACGCATCACACGGCGTGAAATCTCAGCATCTGTGGGAAGTGTCTCATTTTGAGTCACCGAGGTTCGTTCCGAGACGCTGTTTTGGTTCGAAAATGTCAACATGATAGGATTCCTCCTGAAAGAACTCGCCCTGTTTGTGGGGCATCTTGCTACTTAGCCACATTGGCTTTGCTGAAGGCCCTTACAGTGCAAGCAGCGTGCCAATCCGGAGAACCGACATGACCGGTTCACTATTTTACGCGTCGAAACCAATGTTTGACCGCATGAATTCTTAAAAAAAAGCTCTGCGGGCATTTCTCAGCCGAAGTCAGCTTCGCTCTTTCTGAGACAGTTTTCAAAGCTTTGCAAATCTTGCAATTCCTGTGCGGGCAGCAACAAGACCTCATGCTGGGCGACCGCGTCTGCCAATATCGCAGTTCGCACCGCTTCCCACGTTTTGATCCCGCAATTTCCGCGCAGATCACAGTACTGCAGTTGCCCAGCTGCATCGTAAAGCATGCCGAACACTTGCTCGCGGCCCATTTCGCGACTCAGGACAAAGGATCCATCCGGCTCAAAATAGAGGTTGTCCAACTGTTTCAGGCGTGACTCGGCTGCTTCAAAACTTGCTGCCAACGGCGCTCTACCCGCGGCGTAGAGATAAACGTGAAACGAGTGCATTTGAATTTCGTGAAACTGGGATGAAATAATGAAATATTGGAAACTCACATGAGTCACCGGTGGGTGCACAAAACGAAAGCAGCGTTGACGCCTGCAGGTTGCTTTTCATAGCGTCTCGCAAGGGTCAGGTGTTCAGACGCGCGCCAAACTCGGCAACCACACAACCACCCTCAAGTCCGCAAGCAGCGTTTTGATGGTCAGTAACCATGCAAAACAATGCTTCACCGATGATCATGGAAGCATCCGTTGCTTTACTTCGTCCAACATAACCGATGCCCCCTGCGTTTTCATTTGGCAACGCTACTATTCATAATCGGTTCAACCATTCTTGAACCGCAGAGAACGAGCGGACAGAACAACAATGAATCGCTGGTCGAATTGAACCTGACCGGCACGGTGAGCTTGCCACGACTGGTTGAAGCCGTATCGAAACAAATGAATGAGCGTTTTCTTTACAGCGCAGACCTCGCCAATCGGCAAGTGACGATTTACACACCGGCCAGACTTCCCAAGAGCGCGCTGCCTGCTTTGCTGGGCAGCCTGCTGAAGGGAGAGAATCTGGCTGTTGTTGACTCGGATGTCGCTGGCTGGAAACGCATTGTCGATTTTGCCGACATGGTTCCCTATGCAACGGCAGGTGACTCAACCGAGGTGCTCGAGAAAGACGGGCCTGCAGCCCCGGTCACTCAGGTAATTTCCATCAAGAATGCCAACATCACGAACATGTCCCAATCGTTGCGGCCATTTCTTTCCAAGGGAGCCAATTTCCTGGTGCTGCCAGAGAACCGTCTGATCATCGTGACGGACTACGCTCAGAATGTAAAAACCATTGTGGAGCTGCTGAAGTTGATCGATGCTCCTGCCGGACAGGCAACAATTGATTTTTATGAAGCGAAACACCGAGACCCGGGCGTTCTGATTCAACAGGCAGAAGCTTTAATTCTCAAGTCATCCGATGGCAAAGGCGACCAGAACGTAAAGCTGTTCAATGACAGTTCTGACCGTCGGATCGTCGTTGCAGGCGACTCGATTGAGGTGACTCGAATCCTGCAACTGCTGAAGCAACTGGATACCGGCATGGGCTTCCAAACCCGCGTTTATCGATTGCGAAACATTGCAGCCGATCGAGTTCGAAAACTGGTTCTGGGGCTGGTCAGCCAGGATGATGCTGAAAGCACGATCGAAACCACAGTGGATCCCGATGGCAATCTATTGATTGTGCGGGCAGCTCCGGAAGTTCAGCAACAGGTTGAAACGCTGATCCGCGAATTGGACCAACCTGTCGATTCCAATGAGAGCCCCATCCAATTTTACAAGCTCAAGAATGCAAAAGCTGTCGAGGTCCTCTATTCCTTACTGGCTTTGCAGCAAGCTGCTGGTAGTGGCCAAGTTTCACAAGCGAGCGGATTTGAGACGGCCGTTACATCAGAAAGTAACGGTTTCACAGGCCTGGCTCCTGCATTTGGAATGGGTGGTGTCAATCGGCAATCGGCTTTTGGAGGCGCATTTCCGGTCTACCGAGGACAAACCGGTGGTCGGGATATTCGCATGCCATTCAACGATGGCAACGCCGACGATTTTCCAAGTACGGCGTTACAAAACGACAATGCAGCTTTGCGGCCACTGATCGGCGGTGGGATGGAATTCAATTCAGTTGAGGCAGTGGGCTTCAATGGTGGACAAGTGGCTTCGCTTCCTGGTGGCGCGAGAGTTTCCGCAGATGTGGCAACCAACAGCTTGATTGTTTATGCACCATCCAATGTGCAGGGCCTCTACGAAAAACTGATCAGATCTCTGGATCAGCGACGTCCACAGGTGATGATCGAAGCAGAAATTGTTGCCGTCAATACCAGCGGAAATTTCTCACTTGGTGTCGAAGTATCCATGGGCGACCGGACCGGAGAAACAAAACTCTTCAAGTTCAATTCCTTTGGCCTCAGTGAGGTTGATGCATCAACCGGCATGCTGACCCCCAAGGGCTTCCCCGGGTTCAACGGGGTATTGCTGGACCCCGAAGTTGCCGACGTAATCGTCAGCGCCCTCTCAAGCCACAATCGCGGCCGCGTGCTCGCATCGCCCAAAATCCTGGTTAACGATAACCAAACCGGTACGCTTGAGAGTGTCGAAAGCTTCCCTTTTAACAGCGTGAACGTGATTAACACGGTTGGCTCACAAAGTCTGGGTGGAAATCAACAGGCTGGCACAATCATTACCGTCACCCCGCACATTAACGAGGACGATCATCTACAACTTGAATTTGATGTGGAGTTCAGTTCCTTTGAGGGCGAACAAATCTCCACGGGTGGTGACAATCCGGGCTTGCTGCCACCCCAGAGAAAAATCGATCGCGTAGGCAGCGTGGTCACCATTCCCGACGGTAAAACGGTGGTGGTTGGAGGGTTGAAACGTGGGTCTGCATCAGAGACTTTTTCAGGGGTTCCGTGGATCGAAAAAATTCCGGTGTTACGTGAACTGACCAGTAAAACTTCCGCAGAAGACAAGTGCACCTCGTTTTTTCTGTTCATTCGGCCAAAAATTCTTCGCGACTCCCAGTTCCGGGATCTGCAATACTTATCAGGTAACGACATCAGGGAAATGGAGATTCCTGCCAACGATCCCGTCAGCCGCCCCATGTTGATCCCATGCGTAAACCCGCCGACTCAGCACCGAGCCCTGCCCTACAGCGGACGGTACCCGATCGCAGAGCCAATGAGGGAAGCACAGCCTCTCGAAAGCACACGCCAGGAGTAAGTGTGCCTGAAGATCCCATCTCATCTGCCACCGGTGATCCCACAGAATCCCATGCGAGCGATACAGATCACGTCAACCAGCAGAATGCACGTCTCTGCGAAAGCCTGGGGGGAACGGCACACCAAGACCTATCTCACTTGCAACCCTCGGTCGCTTTTCTGAAACGCTTTGGTATCGCATACGCCCGCATGCATCGTGTACTCGGTTTCGAACACGAGTCTGGCATCCTGGTCGCTGTATGTGATCGCAACGGCTACGATCATATTGACATTATTGGTCGAGCCACCAGAAGCGACACTGAACCTCTACTATCATCCGAGGAAGCCATTCTTAAAGCGATCAACTTGGCCTACGCTGACCGATCGAGTCAAGCACAGCAAGTAATCGACACCATGGATCAGGAAACCCTCCTGCGTGACGTCAACGCACTGGCCAGCCAAGAGGATCTGCTCGACACAGAAGGGCGCGCCCCCATCATTCAACTCGTCAACCATCTGCTCTTTGATGCCGTCAAAGCAGGTGCTTCCGACGTACACATCCAGCCCTACGAAGACCGAGTTATTGTTCGACAAAGAATTGACGGTGTGCTTTTTGACAGTTTCGAAATACCGAAAGCGGTTCAGGAAGAAGTACTTACTAGAGTCAAAGTATTGGGTCGAATGAACATCGCTGAAAAGCGTCTTCCTCAAGATGGGCGTGCAACCGTCCAACTGGGTGACCGAAATGTTGACTTGCGAATCGCGTCTTTGCCCACTAGCCACAACGAGCGGATCGTAATCCGGCTACTTGATAAAAGTGCCCGACTTTACACGCTTGGTGAACTGGGAATGCCACCGCACTACCTTGAGACTTTCCGACAATTGATACAACGTGATCATGGAATGATTCTTGTCACGGGACCGACAGGCAGTGGCAAGAGCACAACATTGTATGGTGCATTGCAGGAAATTGATTCGGTGGACCTGAATGTACTGACTCTTGAAGACCCCATCGAATACCAACTGGACGGAATCAGCCAAACGCAGATCAACGAAAAAAAGGGCATGACCTTCGCTTCGGGTATGCGCAGCGTCCTGCGTCAGGATCCCGACATTATCATGGTTGGAGAGGTTCGTGATGGAGAGACGGCGGTAATGGCTATCCAAGCATCACTGACGGGCCACCTTGTTTTCAGCACCCTTCACACCAACGATGCAGCGAGTGCTGTAACCAGGCTGCTGGACTTGGGCATCGAACCCTATCTGGTGAGCAGTTCGCTGGTTGCCTCACTCGCCCAGCGACTTGTTCGGCGTCTGTGCAATGCCTGCAAGCAACCTGACGCAACCAACAGCGCATCACTTGCTGCGCCCCCCTCGACCCTCCTCAAAGAGCAGGGCATCGTACTTTCAGAACTCCCGGGTGCATTTACGCCTGTGGGTTGCGAACTCTGCAGAGGCACCGGTTTTCATGGCCGTGTTGGTCTTTTCGAACTACTGGTCATGAATGACCACTGCCGGGAACTCGTACAATCGCGTGCCAATGCATCGCAAATTCGTGAGGCTGGAATGCGGGCAGGAATGCACTTACTGGCCACCGATGGTTTGCTGAAGGTTCATCAGGGAGTCACTACTCTGGATGAGGTCATGAGAGTGACAACCCTCTGAGCTTACATGGCCACCTTAACTTCCGAGTTCACCTCGCTCGTGATAAAGTCATTCCAATCAGAACGTGCAGACAGGCTTTTGAAGAGACAGATCTTATCAATCAATCGATAACAATGTTATCCTTTTTAGATGGCAGTATTTCATTACACAGGCGTCAAACCAGACTCTACCGTTGTTCGCGGAACAGTCTCTGCGGATACCCCCCGGCAAGCGCGTGACCAATTACGTGGAGAAGGGGTCCGTGTCAAACACATCGGTGAATCCAAGACAACCGAAACGACCAAGAACACATTACTGTCTTTGCCACTCCGTTCTTTTCGCGTTCAATGGGCAACTGCGATTCATGAGATGGCTATGATGCTTCATGCCGGCATTCCCATTCTGGATGCACTGGACACCGTTGCCGACCAAAACCGAGGTCCGTTTCGCGTCGCGATGCTGAAGGTTCGCGATCGAGTCGCCTCCGGTTCGTCACTTGCTGGTGCCTTGGCTGAACAACCCAAACTGTTTGATCCGGCCTCGATTCACATGGTCGAGGTGGGTGAAAACTCAGGAACATTAGACTCTGTTCTTCAGCAACTGGCGCAATTCAAACGCAAGCAATTAACACTTCGTAATTCCGTCACCACGGCCTTGGTATATCCCTTATTTTTGACTTGCTTCGGAACGTCTGCAGGAATATTTCTGATGACCTCAGTTCTGCCTCCCCTACTGGAGAATCTGGAAGAGACAATGGAGGTCCTGCCGTGGCCGACCCAGATTGCCAAGTATCTAAGCACTCTGCTGCTTGATTACGGTTGGCTGCTCGCCGCTTTGGTTATCGCGGCTCTCGTCATCGTGATTTTGCTCCTGCGCACCGAATGGGGGTTACGCTACTGGCATCAGAAACTGCTGAAGCTACCCATTCTCGGTCCCATGACGATCAAACAGGGAGTGTCGCGAATCGCCATGATTATTGCGACCCTATCGCGCAGCGGTATCGAATTGACCAAAGCGGTAGAGCTGGCTGAGCGTTCAACCTCGAATCTTGTCTTCAAGAATGCCCTGAAACAGTTTGGAGAACGTATTGCTGCGGGCGAGGATGTTTCAGACGCCCTCGCCAAAGATGGTGCGTTCCCCCCACTTGCAGTACGAGTTTTCTCGGTAGGCCAGGAGTCTGGTAAGCTGGATGAGATGCTTTTCCAACTGGCAGATGATTATGATGAACAGGTGGCAACTGCGTCTGCCCGGCTCACAGCACTGCTGGAACCCGCTTTGATCCTTATTCTGGCCGCTGCGGTCGGCTTCCTTTTATTAGCAACCATCCTTCCTATTCTGGAGGCCGGAAATGTCATGTAAACCGTCATCTCTGTGCAAGACAAATCAGCGACATGCATTTTCGCTTGTGGAACTGATCGTGGTAATGGTCATTCTGGGAATGCTTGCTGGATTGGTAGCGGTTCGAACGCGTGGCTACCTGATTTCGTCCAAACAAAATGCAGCCAAGACGGAAATCGCCAACATTGTCAAAGCAGTAGAAACATTCTATGCCGACCAAAGTCGCTATCCAACAACCGATGAAGGCATCGAGATTTTGTTGGTACCAACGTCCTCCTGGCCCGATGGTTTTCTCAACAAGGCCCCCTTGGACCCTTGGAAGAACCCATACGAATATGTAAGTCCCGGGTCCTCTGAACCCTACGAAATCATCTGCCTGGGCGCTGATGGGCGAGAGGGTGGTGTAGGTGAGAATCAGGACTTTACAAGTGAATCTTTAGGTGGCGAAGATGGGCGGCAATGAACGCAGACATGGCTTCACGCTGCTGGAACTTATCATCGTGTTCGCCATTCTTGGGCTGCTATCTACGATCGCGATGACAACGCTGGCCGGCAGAGTGGGCGACTACAGATTTACTCAGGCCATGGAAATCATCGGACGGGTGGACGCCCACGCTAGACGACAAGCAACCAGTCAACAGCAGACGGTCAGCACCTCTGTTTCAAGCGTGGCGAACGTGCTGCGGGTCAGCACCACACAAGATTCAACAAGTCGATCCTTCAAATTACCGACAGGCATACACATTGGGGAAACCAGGTTTCGACAGCAGATAATTCCCAGCACCACCTTTGACATCCGCTACAACCGATACGGAATTTCTCCCACCTACGCTATGAAACTGACACAGGGATCACGAAGCAGATGGATCATTGTTCTGGGTGCAAGCGGTCAAGTCATGCAAACCAATCAAACGGGCGAGGTTGATGAAATCCTTTCGCTCTAGACAGAGATATGGTTTCACACTGGTTGAGGTAGTCATTGGCCTGAGCCTGATGGCAACAGTCATTGTCTCCTCCTTACTGGCATTCTCAAAGCACCAAAAACAGATCCGCTTGGCACAGGCCAAAATTGCCGCAGTACAAATCGCTGATGATTTACTGAACCGGATGAGCGCAAGTCGCACCGGAATCCCTGCTGCAGCGAGTGGCTCGATTCCAGATCACCCGAATTGGTTCTGGAGAACACGCGTAACCGCAGAAACACTCCGTTCACCTATTCCCATGCAGATCATCAATTTACAGATCATTGAAGGGAAAACCGGGTCCAAGCCGACCTTGCTATCTTCAACAAGCGTGGTTAAGGCGTTCGAACAATGAAAAAACGTCAGCAGCAAGCCGGATTTACTTTGATTGAACTGGTCGCCTCTGCAGTTCTGACTTCAATGATGATGACCGCGATTCTTGGGATTGTCTGGTCAACACTGAAACAGACACAGCAACTTCAAAAAAACGAAGCACAGCGAAAATCATCTGTGATATTAGTCCAGCAACTAAGAATGGACTTGCAGAACGCAAGAGGAATGCAGGTCGATCCTGCGGGAATCACGCTGCATGGCTTCCTGGGTCGTGATCAGACGAGTCGAAGCATCTCACTTACGGCAGGACGTGTGCGATACGCTATTCGCGAAGCGAAGAACAAACGGATTCTGGCAAGAACATCCGACGGTGTCAGATGGGAACCACTGTGGTTCAATTGCGGAGCGATTGCCATCGAACCGCTATCCTACCGCGAACCTGATGATGACGATTTACGGATGACTGAGACTGGCGGTCTTCCCGAAATCCCTGAATCATTTCGAATCAGCGTTCGAAGCGATGATGGGGAAATTATCTGGAAGGAGGTGATCCATCATCATGAAAATTAAAGCAGGTTCAATCAACGCATCATCATTAATCCCAAAAAGTCGATACGTGGGACACAAAACCAAACGGCGTTCCGGGTATGTCCTGATGGCTGTCCTCGCGGTTTCTGTTCTCATCATCACGTGTCTAAGCATGCTTGCAGGCCAGAGCATGAGAATGGGGCTGAAAGCGGCAGATCAGGAACGAATGCTGCAGAAACGCTGGGGCTCGCTGAGCCTGCAACAGACTTTGCTGGCGAATGCTGAACGTATTTTTGAACGACAGGAAGAAGACAACCTTATCCGGAACAATAACACGACCCCGACAATCCGAAGCAACATCGTTCTCGGTGAAGTGGCGTTTGATATCCTGCTCGCGGACGAAGATGCCAAACTGCCTTTGAACACGCTTTACCACCATGTGGGATTGAAGAAAACAGAAAATAGCATCAGCCGTGTTGCCGGACCCAGCGTGACTCTCGCAACTCGCCTGATTCCTGCTGTGGAACCAATGCAGATTTCCAGAGAAAAGCAACGAGTCTCAGACTCCGGTGATGAGGAAAACGAGGCGGAAAATAGTCTGCCAGATGCGTTTCGCAGCTGGGGAGAAGTGTTTGATATCGCTACTCTGCGGCAGTCGACAAGAAATCAGACGTCATTGCAATCGAGCACGACAAATTTGACGTGTTGGGGGAGCGGTCAACTCAATTTCCGCAGGGCTTCCGACGAAGCAATCCTGGCGTTAGCCAGTGTTGCTGTCGAAGATGGAAGAGCAAGGCGAATTTTGCAAAGATACAAGTCCAGCCCCACGGCCTCGTTAACAACTTTGTTGATAGGCGAAGTACCCAACCAGCAAGAA
>JAPOKD010000995.1 GCA_029977825.1 Planctomycetota bacterium
GGAATCAGCCTTGAACCTCAAATCGATGACCCTAACAAGAGTCGCCAGCGCCCTGCGATGTGCACTCACAATGCGGGCAATCACTCGATCTGCGATCAACGCTGGCGATTGATTCGTTATGCAGACGGTCAATCAGAGCTTTACGACCGCACAAGTGATCCTTGGGAGCACAACAATCTGCTGAAAGACGACCCGTTTTATAAAGACAAGAACAACCTTTCTTCTGCGGCGCGTCTGGCTGCAGACCGCTTATTGAAGTATTTACCTGAGCAGGAACTCCCTCTGGCTCCCGGAAGCAGAGCGCGGATTCTGGAAAAGCGGGCCGATGGATTCTACTGGCAGGAGAAGAAAATTATGCCCGAGGACCTCGTCGATTGAGTCCCGTTGCCAAGGTCGCTCGAGTCCAGCTTCCGACGAAGAAGCACCACCAAAACGGTGGTTTTTTTTGATTTTTGCGTGGTTTGTCAGCCAGGCTCAGACGTTCGGCGTAAAAGTCTCTGCGTAGGCTTGGCTGTAAACATGGGCCGAGCAAGCCATCGAAAGATTCAGGCGGGTTGCCGAATCGTCTAAATCGTTCGATAGTATTTATCGATCGTTTCGGCGTCTCCGACTCGATATTCAAGATTTTCGTTCCGCCCATACCATCTTTAGAAGTAAAGAGTTCGCGATGAGTGTTTTGGTAACCCAACAAGCTCCTGATTTCACTGCACAAGCCGTCATGCCTGATGGCCAGTTCAAAGAAGTCTCCCTTAGCGACTACAAAGACCAATACGTCCTGTTGTTTTTCTGGCCATTGGACTTCACTTTCGTCTGCCCCACAGAAATCATCGCCTTCAGCGATCGTGCGAAGGATTTTGCAGATCTTGGTGTCCAGATTCTGGGCGTTTCGATCGACAGCCATTTCACTCATCTGGCGTGGACAAACACCGCGCGTGACCAAGGTGGAATTGGAAAAACTGACTATCCTTTGATTGCCGACCTGAACAAGCAGATTTCGCGGGACTACGACGTACTACTTGACGGTGGCGTTGCCCTTCGAGGCCTGTTTCTGATTGACAAAGCGGGTGTCGTCCGGCATCAGGTTGTTAACGACTTGCCATTAGGCCGAAGTGTCGATGAAGCTTTCCGCATGGTGCAAGCTTTGCAATATTTCGAGAAAAACGGTGAGGTATGCCCAGCAAACTGGAATGAGGGCAGTCGTACGATCAAACCTGACGTCGATCAAAGCAAAGAGTTCTTCTCGGCTGAGTACAGCGAGTAACCTCATACGCGGTCCGCTTTTGCGGTTGCCAAGCCAGACATGCGAATGTTTGGCGAGTGACAGCAGGCAGAACGCGACTCTTCATTACTCAATACGAGTTTCCCAGACGTTACCGGACGGACCATGTGGATCACCAACCAACTCGGCGTGGCGACTTGGAGCGATGCCGGTACGGAATGGGAAATTGATGCTCGAGGTGGACAAGCGATCTGCCTCGGGTGGCCGGATGAAGCACCGGTCAGACTAAAACCGGTCGATGAAAACACGCTCCCAGCAGCTGATGAGCAATTTGTACGCGGTCGCTGCTGGAACGTGAATTATCCTCAAGCAGATCACCGGCATGCCTTGCGGATCGCGTTCGAGCCAATAGAAACGGCTTCCAACAGCATGCTGCTGGAGGCAACCATTTCGATCCAGACAGATCTGCTCGATTCTCATCCAAAGCTGGATATTCAACTGGATGGAACGTCCATTCGAACGCTAGGCTTTCCCAGTGTTTCCCAACACCCAGTGACTCAATCCGGGTCAGCCGCAGTGACCATTGCGAGATCGGAAAAGACCTTCGCTGCGATTTTTCTTGGCACTCACGACAGTCCTTTCACAACAGACCTGTCGACGTCTGAATCACTGCAACTGAGACTGTTTGGAGAGTTCCTCGAGAAGGGCGTCATCCGCAAGGCGAGGCC
>JAPOKD010000202.1 GCA_029977825.1 Planctomycetota bacterium
ATCGGTTAGCACGAGACGATCGTTATCTTGCTGCACTTTGAAGTGACAGCGACTGACACGCTCATCATTGAGTTGAATCTCGTTGCCTTCCTCGCGCCCGATAGTCAAAGGCGGAGCAAGATCCTCATAGATCTTGCCGCGGTCGGCTCCATGAAGGATTTTCAGCGTTACGCCCGACATAGGGCACTCCACAGGTGGGAAAGTCTTCTAAGACGCGAGATAAGATTTCGTGCCAGTATAATCACGATCCATGCATTAGTCATTCGTATAATTTCGAATCCGCACTACATTATACCCGCGAAAAATCAGATATTTAGCGAATTTCCGCAATCAAACACTTAAGATAATCACTCTCTGGGCACGAGATGGCGACAGGGTGGTCTGGAGAAGGGCCCCGATTCTCCATCACAACCATGTCTCGACGCCGTCGACGCCCCACGTCCAGCAGCATGTTCAGGAAGTCGGCCCTGGACACGCGTCCGGAACAACTGCAGGTGACGAGGATGCCACCGGGGGTCAAAAGATCTAATGCGAGTGAATTCAGCCGCCCATAGGCTCTCAGAGCGCTGTCAATTTGATGGCGCGAGCCAGCAAAACGGGGCGGATCCAGAATCACCGCGTCAAATACCCGCCCCTCTTGGGCACACTTTTTGAGAGAATCGAAGCAGTCGCCTTTCTCGAAAGTAATCGCATTCAAACCGTTCCTCTCTGCAGCCTTGACGGCTGCATCCAAGGCTGCCTGGCTGGAATCGATTCCCAGAACCTCGGCTGCTCCCTGCTTTGCAGCAACCAGCCCAAAACCTCCGGTGTAGCAGCAAACGTCGAGGACACGGCGACCATGGAGGTAACTAGCGACAGCCTGGTGATTGCACCTTTGATCCAAAAAACCGCCGGTTTTTTGACCACTTTGCAGATCGACTACCAAGTCCAGATCATTCTGCCGGTAAACCACTGGAGCCGAAAGAGGCTCGCCCAAGCAAGTTTCGAGCTCATCCACACCCTCGTGCTTTGCCGTACGGGGATCAATACGAGCAACAATCGAGCGTGAACCAAGAGCCTGCCGCAAATAATCAAGGATCGAATCCTTCCATCTCAACAAGGCTCCAGACGTGAACTGAACGCCCAGGCAATCGGCATATCGGTCAACGATCAAGCCACTGAGCAAATCCGATTCGCTGAACACGAGCCTTTCTGCCGCCTGATGGTCAAGCGGAGCAGTAACACGCCGGCGGAGAATCGCTTCATCGATGCGTTTTTGCCAAAGCTTCTCATCGATCGCAATCGCCGTATCAAATGCATACAACCTGATTCGCAGCCGGCTGGCAGGATTCAAGATCCCACGTGCGATCCAGTTGCCATCATGATCCAGCAAATCAATGACCTGCCCGCACTCCAGATCACGACCGTCCTCAGCCAAGGCATGCGCATGCACCCAAGGATGACGTGCCAAGAATGGAAATTGCCGCGTGGGCTTTAGCCGAAGCGGGATTGGCTGCTCAGAAACCGTCACGGCGAAGCTCTCGAATTTTGTTCGTGTCAGGGGAAAAATAGGACCGAGGCACAGAATAGTGACAAAATATGGTCCCCAACATAAGTCGTCGATTTTTCGGCCCAGGCTATCCGATCCGGAAAATCAGTCTGGCGAAACATTCCGCCCATTCGCGAGAATCCTGTCAACTCGTCACAATGGACGGTTTGAGGTAGAGTCCTACGCTTGCCCGGACGATATATTTACCGAGGTTCAGCCGTCGCACGATGACGGGTGTCCGTTCGCCAGATTTGAATAGCTAAGAAAGGTCTGATTCATGACTCACGTCGTAGCTGAGCCCTGCTCAGGATGCAAATACACCGATTGCGTGGTTGTATGCCCCGTAGAATGCTTCTACGAAGGCGAGCAAATGCTCTACATTCACCCAGAAGAGTGCATTGACTGTGAAGCCTGTGTTCCCGAATGCCCTGTGGAAGCGATTTTTCATGAGGACAACCTTCCGGAAGAGTGGAAGAGTTATCTTGAGCTGAACGCCACCAAGTCCGATTCCGGTGAGTGCGATGTTCTGACAGAGAAAAAAGAGCCATTGGCAGATAACTGATTGGTTGACTGATACCGGCATAGAGCAGATAACCGCTGGACTTCCATAATCACGGCCGCTGATTTTCCAGCGGCCGGCCTCTCGTCAGTTTCTCTTATCTTGCTCAATCTCTCTACGCATCCCGCGAGACCTCACAGTGCCTCGGGGATTGTCGGTAAGTCAGTGAACTGATGAACTTGCTACCGATGATCAACTCGATCGGAGCATTGAGCACTCTCGTCCGATTAAACATAGCGGGCGTCTCGGCCTCGATTCGATGGCACCCCCGAGGTCGATTGACCTACCAGAACGAAGGTAGTGGCGACGACAAACTGCCTTCGACAGGAAGTCGCCGCAACCATCTGTTCGTTGAAACTCGTTTGTACTCGATGCCTGTGCCTTGTAAGCGAAAGCCTCTGGAAAGTCATACGCCAAGAAACCGGTTAAAGCAGGATTCAAGCGTCAGTAACCTACCCCGCGGCATGGAGAAATGTTTTCCAGCACTCGTAGCGAGGGTCTTCTGCGGACTGCACGAGGATGGGGTTCACGCGTGGCTTGTGCGGTCGCGAGAGCAAGTTCATGCGAGCTTCCTTGGGTGTGCGTCCTCCCTTCCGACTATTACATCTAAGGCAGCAACAAACGATATTTTCCCAAGTGGTTGGGCCACCATGTGAACGGGGTACGACGTGGTCTATGCTCAACTTGTGCGCGGGCTGACTCTGTCCACAGTATTGGCAGGTATGCTCGTCTCTAGCAAACAGATTCTTGCGATTGAAACGAACCGATTGGACTGGCATCCTGTCGAAGCGCGTTAAGCGAACAATTCGCGGTACACGCAACTCAAAATTCACTGTCCTGATGTAATCTTCACCTTCTTGCTTTTCCAGACTGGTCAACTGACTAAGTTCGCACCAACTTTCAAAGTCATAGCTCGCATACTGACCATTCTCATTTTCGATCACTTCTGCGCAATCGCGGTACAGAAGCGTGAAAGTGCGACGCACATTGATGATCCGTGCCGCCATGTAAAAGCGATTCAGAACAAGCACACTTGTTTCCAACAAACTCTGTGACATGGTCGCTTTGATCCCTGTTTACCGTAGTAAAAAACGGAGAACACCTGACCGCCCCGGCACTTTTCCTCAAACTTGCTAAACAACCTTGCGGTCCTGAAGTTAGCTTACAGGCTTCCGACCCCACATTCATACTGCCAAGATCATTAAATCACAGACGAATTAGAAGCGTCGAGCGCGTGGTGGCACCCTTGTCGACGCTGCCACACCCCCTTGGGGTTCAGTGCGCAAACGTTAAAACGGGCGAATGGCTCGAAAATAAGTTTGCAAAAGCTGCACTCGGGCGATGAAAATCTACCCGATGCTTCTCGAACCGATTCGAAATGGTCTGAATTAACCCTTCATGAACGGGATATTCCATGATTTTTGAAATCTCTCCGACTGGCTCCATTAGTCAGGACACGGCGAATTTCGTCATTTCGATGCCTCTAACTTTTTCAGCTTCATTTTTCGCGGAATCCAATCCCTGGACCGCTTGGCTGGAGCCGACAGGCACCTTTCTGATCGCGATCACCATGGTCTTGTTATGCATGATCGCGTGGGCGGGGAATCTGATCGCCTTACCTGGCAATTGGGTCGCTGTGTTGGTCCTTCTTGTCTACGCCCTTGTCGGTCCGGAAACCGGCAATGCTTCGATTGGTTACATCCCCGTGTTAGCGGCATTTTGTTTTGCTTTGCTGGGAGAGGGCTTCGAGTTCGTTGCAGCGGCGCTAGGTGCACAGAAAGCCGGAGCCAGCCGAAAAGCAACGCTACTGGCGATGATTGGCTCCATGATAGGTGCCATACTCGGGGCAATCGTAGGGCTACCGGTCCCGATTGTCGGACAAGTCCTCGCCGCGATCCTCTTCGGCGGACTCGGGGCAACTCTCGGTGCCATGCTGGGTGAATGGTCTAACGGGAGTTCATGGCGAGAAAGTCTACCCATCGGCCATGCAGCTTTTTGGGGCAGAACCATTGGGACTCTGGGGAAAGTCGCAGCCGGGGCCGTGATCGTTGTCATCGCAATGATTAGTGTTGCCGTTTGAGCCATTCTGAAAAATCCACGCTTTCAAGGCATCAAGAGACTTCTCGAAAGAGAAATGTCTCGAGCATTTCATGGATTGATAGCATCGAGAGCTCAGTTGACTCTAAGGTCGGCATTTTCCTAGTGTGAGCTCAGCGTTCCCCGCATGCCATGTCGCACGACGCCATGCATTGAACTGCAACAACCTCACTAGGGATCTCAAACACGCCAACCTATGCCTAGGCACCATGCAACAAGGCCGCCGAACTAACGACCGACGACGACGCGTTCTCTATTCGGCACACCAGGCTGAAAATGAATCAACGTCTGCTGCCAGTCGGCGCGCGGCGGAGAAACTTCGCGAAGCACGCTGTCCACAAATGGCATATGGCTCACGCGTGCACCGGCGCATCCGCGGTCGTTGGTTCTCACTCGTTCCTGTCCGTCTAAGATCCATGCTGCTGGTCACCGCCAGCCTTTTTCTGCTAACGACGCTTCTTTGCGTGGGGCACTACGCCGCGGTCACCTGGGCACCGTTATCAACCCGCCCGATGATTGCCCGTCCGCTACGCTTGGATCGCCCCGATAGTTTCGGTAGGTGGTGCATGATAGCAATGTTAACCGTCACTGCTGGTATTGCGTTGATGACGTACCAATTACGTCGTTATCGCAATGACGACTTTGGAGGGCATTACCGACTTTGGCGGGTCGTCATCGTTGTCAGTGTCCTGGCTAGTGTCAACGTACTCGCATCACTGGTTGACTGGACCGGCGCGATCATTGATGCGGGGTTTGGAAAACGTGTCGCCTTGGCTGGAAGTGATTGGGTACGACTTGTTGTCACCTTCGGTGGAGCGGTGCTGGCATTAAGAATGGTTGCCGAACTGTGGCATTGCCGTACTGCGTTGGCGTTGATGTTCACCAGCTGCATTCTGTTCGTCATCCCGGAAGCCGTCCAATGGAACATTCTGAAGCTTGATTCCGCTGGATACTGGACATTGGCTACCACGGCTCCGATGCTTGCTTGTACAACTCTTTTGGTTGCGATGCTCACCTATCTTCGGATGCTGTACAGGGAAGTCAAACAGATTGAAAACGTTTCCATGATGGATCGTTTCCAACAATTCAAAACGCACTTATTTCAGTCGCGGCCAGCCGAGGAAAACGAACCAACAACAACTAACAATGGAATCGAGACGGTAACGAAAGCAAAAAATCGGTGGTGGCGACGAGACAGGGCAGCCGACCAAGCTAATTCCACGTCCACACCGAGTGGATCGCCAACGCCAACCAAACAGGACAGTAGCGGGAGGGGTGAGACCAGCAACAAGCCAAATGGCTCCGCTTCTGAAACAGCTGCGTACAACAACGACATAAGTGACGAAGACATTGAGCAGGCACAAGAACCGCTGCCGGAAAAAAACAAACGTCGATGGTTCGGTCTGAGAGGACCGAAAAAAGTCAACGACGAAACAAGCACCCAATCCGAGGCAGGATCGGGAAAAACGGACAAAGATTCTGAAAACGCAACGAAGAGTACCCGATCAAAATCCAGATCCAAAACGAAGACGCCTTCAACCACCTCAACCCGGCAGACAGATTCGACAGATTCAGAATCAGATCAAGTCAAAGAGAAAACATCAAGAAAAGGGCTGATGGGCTGGCGTCGAAAGAAGAACAGCACACAAACGGATGAGGCTGAGCCTGAGGCTTCAAAACCCGTTAAGCAGAAATCCCAAACAGGTCCAAAGCCGCAACATGCACCAACGAGCCAGTTGGCCGAGCACGAAGAAATTGACTGGAGCTCCATGAGCAAAGCCCAACGACGACGACTCCGAAAACAAATGAAGAGACAAAATAAAGCAGCCTGATTCTCTGTATCGAAATCAGCCACGCTTTGGCCTTGGCACCTTGGTTCGCCCGCCCGCCTTGACGCCTTTGCGTCGTTTGCGTTGTTGCCCGCTTGCCTTGCCTGAGGGTTTTTCAATCTCGATTTCGGACAACGGCTTGCCAATATTTTCTTTGAGTTGCAGGACACGATCTCGCAATGACGCAGCCTTCTCAAATTCGAGAGCCTCAGCAGCGGCCAGCATTTCCTGCTCCAGACTGTCAACATATTCAACAGTGATATAAACGGCTTCAGACTCGTCTCTGACAGCAGCCGTATTCTTGCGTCTTTTGGCAGCTTCCTGTTCGATGCCCGCACTGATTTTCTTTCTCACAGTCGCGGGCGTGATTCCGTGTTCCTGATTGTAAGCTTTCTGAATGGTCCTGCGGCGTTCGGTCTCATCAATCGCAAGTTTCATCGAGTCAGTCACTTTATCCGCATACAGGATGACTTTTGAATTCGCGTTTCGTGCTGCTCGCCCAATCGTCTGCACAAGACTGGTTTCGCTTCTCAAGAAACCTTCCTTATCAGCATCAAGGATGGCTACCAGTGAAACTTCAGGCAAATCCAAACCCTCTCTGAGCAGATTCACACCTACGAGACAATCGAATCTGCCTGCCCTCAATTCCTGCAACAGATCGACTCGCTCAAAAGCATCCAGTTCGCTGTGAAGCCATCTACACCTGACATTCTGTTCCTGGAAAAACGTGGCAAGATCTTCGGCAAGTCGTTTGGTCAAGGCGGTCACTAACACACGCTCATCTTTCTCCGCCCGCTGCCGAATCTGCTCCAACAAGTGATTCACCTGACCTCGAGCAGAAACGACCTCAACCACCGGGTCTAGCAAACCTGTGGGCCTAATGATCTGCTCAACAACTTCACCCTTGGTGCGTTCCAATTCGTAGTCATTAGGGGTTGCGCTAACGAAACAGATTTGCCCTGTGCGTTCTTCCCACTCGTCAAATTTCAGCGGACGATTATCCAAAGCACTTGGCAAGCGGAAACCATGGCTGACCAATGTCTCTTTGCGACTTCTGTCACCAGCATACATAGCCCGAACTTGCGGCACGGTAACATGTGATTCATCGACAAACGTAATAAAATCATCTGGAAAGAAATCATACAGTGTGTCTGGAGTTGCCCCAGGAGGTTTGCCTGATAACGGGCGACTGTAATTCTCAATTCCGGGGCAGTGACCAACCTCAGCCATCATCTCAAGGTCAAAGCGTGTTCTTGCGGACAGACGCTGCGCCTCAAGAAGCTTCCCTTGTGACTGAAACAATTCCAACTGTTGTGCCAATTCCTCGCGAATTACACGCAAAGCATTCTGAATGCGATCCTCTGGCATGACAAAGTGTCGCGCAGGATAAATATAGACGTGATCTAAAGTCCGGACTGTCTCTCCCGAAACAGGCTTGATGATAGAAATCTGCTCGATTTCGTCGCCCCACATTTCAATACGATAGGCGAATTCTTCATAACTGGGCCAAAGCTCGATTGAATCACCGCGAACACGAAATTTACCCCGTTCAAACGCCACGTCATTCCGTTCGTAAAGAACGTCGACAAGTTTCAGTAACAGATGGTCGCGACGAGTCTTTTCGCCACGATGAAGTGGCACAATCAGTTCCTTGTAATCCTTCGGTGATCCCAAGCCATAGATACTGCTCACCGAAGCAACAATCACAACGTCACGCCGACTCACCAGGGAACTTGTTGTTGCAAGACGCAAACGGTCGATTTCCTCATTAATCGAGGAGTCTTTTTCAATATAGACATCCCGCTGCGGGATATAGGCTTCAGGCTGGTAATAGTCGTAGTAGCTGACAAAATAATGGACTGCGTTCTCCGGAAAGAACTCTTTGAACTCGCTGTAAAGCTGAGCTGCCAAAGTCTTGTTATGACTGAGCACCAGAGCAGGCCGCTTGAGGTTTGCGATGACATTCGCCATCGTGAATGTTTTTCCTGTCCCCGTTGCTCCGAGCAAGACCTGAGTGCTACGCCCAGCCTCAAATCCACGGGTGAGTGATTCTATCGCCTGTGGCTGATCACCTGCCGGTTCAAACGGTCGCTGCAGATGAAATGGGGCAGGTTCCACTTGGGCTGCCACATCCACTCGCCTCTCGCGATCATCCGATGTCCCGCTGTTGTCTGATTCTGGCATCAAGAACAATCCACTTACGTTTTAAACAGAAAGAGCAACTCTGGCAGATACTCACCACCGCTACGTCATCCTAACGAAGCGACGACCCGATACGTAGGAGACGGAACACAAACAACATCAAAACAAAGACCAGGCTGAGCGAAAGCATCCCGCTTTAATGTGATTCAAACGCAAACTCTTTGACTATCGCCATCCTGCGAATATCGACTATTTTCCCGGGGCCGATACCACGAACACGCTGCAAATCATCCACCGACTCAAAAGC
>JAPOKD010000305.1 GCA_029977825.1 Planctomycetota bacterium
GAGTGGGGCCGGTTTTTCTGGGCTCTGCCGTTTTCTCTGTTGCCTTTTCACCCAACGGTCGTTGGCTGGCTTCTGGAGGACATGATGGTCGGGTGATTGTCTGGGAAGTCGAAAGTGGAAAAAGAGTTCTCAATGCGAGTATCAAGAATCAGCCCATCATTTGGTCAGTAGCGTTTTCGAAAAACTCGGAGTTGGTCGCAGGTGGTTTTGAAGGTGTCGGGCCCGTTCATGGCGTGGGTGTATGGCAAGTGGAGCCCTAAACGTCGAATAAATGAGTTCAGAGAGTATTTGCGGTCGGATCGCGACTCATGCTGCTGCCGGTTCAGTGCGTAAAGCTGATTCGAGCCGAGGCATGAAAAAAATGAGAACGCGTCCATGATCCCCAACTCGCCAACGCGTGCATGACGCTCATCGTGTGTCTGGTGAACTTAGCCCCTGAAATTCAGGTGTCGATTCTGTTTTGACACGTATTGAGTTTGGTTTCGGCCCGATCGAGAGTTTTTTGATACGGCCAAGTCTTGCGTATTCTCGTAGTGAGGTGCAGCCCGGGTCGTCACAAAGGGGAAACGAGCGGAATTTCAGCGTTGCAAACGTTGATTCTGTGTTTGTTCCATTTGCCCAAATCGAATCAAGTCTCGCTTGACGATGTTAATATGAGATAACATGGTTCTGCCGATGTCACGGTTTGACAGCTTGATGCTCCCGTTTCTCCCGTTCGGATTTTTCGCTTTCGATGTGAACGAGCGAATCAACGTAGAAAAAGTGATCGTCATCGTTTTTTTGTGTGATGCCATAAACGTGGCCTCTCGTCCGAACCACGAGTACACCGTCGGAAATTGCAGGTGTCGCCAGACAAACCTCGCCCATCGTGTTCTTGGCTAAAAGTTCATACTCCTGACCCGCCCGAACAACGTATGCTTCGCCCTCTTCGCTGAGAAAATACAGTCGTCCACCGGCGGCGACTGGAGAAGCAGTGAATCCCCCGCCTCCACCAAGCCGCTCACGGTAAAACCGCTGGCCAGTATGCGAGTCATAGCAACTGAGAACACCGTTACCACGGCAGGCGTAAAGATCAGGACCATAAACGAGGGGTGTTTGCAGATAGATGCCATCCTTGGGGTTATTCCAGACAACTGCTTCGGACGTTGCATCTTGCTGTTGCAAACTGATGTTTCCGCGACTGCCTGACCTTATTGCGCGAAGAGGACGGCTTTCACCATGAGCACTACTCAGGTAGATCAACCCATGTCCTTCGATTGGTGTCGGAACAGGAATGTCGCCGCCCCCATCGAGTCTCCACAGCTCGCGTCCTGTTGTGGGGTCATAACCACCGCTATGCCGGTATCCATTCACTACCAATTCGCTGGATGACGGTCCAGTTACAATCGTCGGCGTACCCCATGTCGGCACGTCTTTGCGATTGGTGCGCCATCGCTCACGTCCAGTGCGGAGGTCGTAAGCGGCCACGAAAGACCGCTCCTGAACATCAGCCAGCACGATAGCAGTATCCTGAAAAATAATGGGCGAACTGGCGAACCCCCACTGAGCATCTCGCACCCGGTAATATCCCGAGTCAAGTTCTCCCAGTTTCTTTTTCCAGCGAAAATCACCATCAACACTGAGGCAATATAGACCTTCAGATGCAAGATTCACGATGATGTTATTTCCATCGGACGCGGGAGTCGCGTTGGCATGAGAAGACTTTGCATGACGTTTCATCGTGGGTTGGCCGGTACATAAAATCCGCTTCCAGATGACCTTGCCCGAGCGAAGCGAAAGCGAGTAAAGCTGCCACGATTGCAACCCTTCATTTTCCACCGACGCAATGTCGCCATACAGCCCTGTTCGCAGACTTGGCACTCTTTGATCGCTGACGGCGGTAACAATGAATACCTGCTCACCAACAATGATCGGTGAGGCAAGACCAAGTCCAGGAATTTCTGTCTTCCATGCGATGTTTTTGCCAGACTCCACATCCCAAGACACGGGTGGCGGGCAGCCAGTTGCAACACCCGATGCATTGATTCCTCGGAACTGGGGCCAGTCTTCCAATGACAGCGTCTGGCCTCGAGCTGGCATTGATCCGATCAGGAGCAATCCAAGCAACAAAATGGGGTAGATTCGGTGCATGTTTTTTACACGTCGAGAACAAGCGTTTGATGACCGGCCGTTGCGTCGACCACCGAGTCGGTGAACACCATGGCAGTCAACCCAATTAAAGGTTACACAGTTATCTTGTCATCCTAACAGGCAAACCACGGTAAAGTGATCTTCATCTTGCCAATCCACGTGACTCTAGCTTTGCAGTTGCGACGTCGTCGCGGGCGAAAGTAATTGATGGCTTGGCTGAAAGCAGCTGTTTTGGAGAACGCAGGATTAACGCGCCGCAGTCGGACAATGAAGCAATGATCAGGGGAGTGATCTCGAAGCTTTGTGAGAATATCGGCCTGCTTTTCGCTTTTTTGTTTATGTTTTGCGCCCGAGTATTCAACGATTCGAGCCCACGTTAACCTGAACGAAATCGTGTATCCGTGCGGCTGATGTCCGTCTTTTTGAATATTGTCAATAGGCGAATACTTCCCGATCGATGCTCCTGAAAAAAGCTGATTCCCATACTCCGAGCCGTTGCTTACTTGAACTTGCATTCTCCAGTTAAACGAAAGACTCAAGAGTGAAGAAAGTCATCAAAATTCTGATCGTCTGTTTGATTGTCTCCCTGGTGGTACTGCTGGTCGTGGGTGTTGTGGTCACCATGTCAACACATTCGAGAGTCAATGCGCTTCGGCAAGAGATCAAAGCGAGTGGGGACCCGCTTTACCTTGTTGACTTCGAAGCAGAGGCAGATGAAGAAGAAAACAACGCATATTTCCACTTGATGAATGCCAGGGAAGACATCAATGCGTTCGATGAATTCTTGAGCAATGATCTTAGTGGGTTGTCCGGAATCAACTTGAGCGATACCAGCAACATTGCAAAATCGGATCTCGATGCGCTGGAAAAATGTGTTCAGGAACAGGAGGACCTGTTTGCTCAGATTGAACGCATGGCGGACTGCCAGAAGTACCAGGCCGATATCGACTTCAGTAAAGGGATATCAGTCCTGCTGCCACATGTACCTCTGTTTGGGTCGGTCAAAAATTTCTTGCAGGCCAAGACGATTGTCGATGTGTCCCAGCAAAAGGGTGATGAAGCGATTCGTAATTGCATCGAGGGATTACGGATTTCTCGCCTGCAGATGGAAGAGCCACTCCTGGTTTCCTTTCTAGTCGCGCTGCAGATGGAGGGAGCAATGCTCGATAGTGCGTTTTATGTTCTGTCGTCCACACCTACTTCTGTCGAAGTGCGAGCAGACTTGAAACGCGAAGTTGAGGCTTCGAAACGCGGTCGCTGTGCTGCGCAAGCACTTAAAGGTGAGCGTGCATGTGGTATTCAAACCTTCAAGGATCTTCGTGAAGGAGACGACGAAGCATTTCAAGGAATGGGGGCGCCGAATCTGATCCTTGATTTCGCGTTCAAGAAAACTTATCTCAACGACGATGAATCTAAATTCATCGAAGTGATGAATATCGCTATCAAACTTCTTGACAAGCCGTATGCTGAACGTGTGCGGTTTCGCGACGAAGTGGTTACAGAAGTGCAAAATAGCGACTTTCGGTTTGCGGTTACCAAGCTGATTCAACCGGCATGGTTTGCCGTTGGCGAAGTGGTTGATATCCACAATGCAAAAGCAAGGTGCCTGCAAGTCATCCTTCAGTTGCAAGCCGAGGGCGACGTTGCTCTCGGTAAACTGCCTGAAGACCCCTTCAGTGGAAAGCCTTTGCTGGCCTTGCCGTCCGAACAAGGCTGGACCGTTTACAGTGTCGGGAAGAATCAGCAAGACGACCAAGGCGACATCGGGTCGCAGGGGCAACCGATACGTCTGACACCTGATGTCGGGTATGGACCATTTCCGGTTGCCTCTTCCGATGAAGACGCCAGCTAAACGCGAGTCGGCATGAAACCAGCAGTTATCCGATTGCTGGTTTGGCAGGAGTGCAGTTCAGGGCCTTGCCTTGGAAACTGAAATCGACGTTCTGTCAATTTGACCGGGTGAATGTCATTCGCTGTCGAAACCAGTCTCCGCCCCAGTTGGTGTGAAGGCTGTCTATGAGACGGACGTCTTTTTCCGTCCGTAGAGATCCTTTGGCATGCCTGCAATCGTCATCGTTGCCTCGGATCGACGGATCCATGCAGAAATAAATCACCGGAACTTCAATCAGGAAGTCACCATGCAAATGCAAAGTGGAAAGTAATGGTTCGGCATGTTGTTCCGAGTTTTTGAACTTCCACTCCCAAATTGATCGCTGCATACTCAAGCCGTTTCGGATTGTCGACTACTCTTCAGCGTGAAGAAATCGACTAAGTTTGTGAAGACTTCGTTCAGTCGAGTAGTCGGACGCGAACATTGCGATATGCGACCGGGCCGTGGTCTCCTTGAATCATGAGCGGGCCAGTGGGTTGCTCGTCGTTGAAGCCCGCGCCCCGTGTGGGGCCAGTCACGTCAACGTTCTCGTGTACAACCTTGCCATTGTGCACGACTCTGACGAATCTTGCATTGGCGGTTTTATTGCCCACCTCGTCGAAGCGTGGCGCGCGGAAGATTACGTCGAAGCTCTGCCATTGGCCCGGGGCTCTGGATGCGTTGAAGCGAGGTGGGTGGCCTTCGAAGCCCTCTTTGCCTTTGCCTCGCTTGGAATCCCACCGTTGGTAAATTCCGCCGCAGTCCCCGTGTTTGAGATCCTTCGGTTTTCTACCCCAGCTGTCCAGGACTTGTATCTCGTAGCGGCCCATGAAGTACACGCCAGAATTCGAGCCCTTGGGGACCATGAACTCGATGTGAGCTTCGACGTCGGCATGTGGTTGTTTGGTGATGATGTTCCATGATCGCCCGCCTGATCCGTTAACAATGGTGCCTGTGCCTGGCTCGCTGATGATCATTTTGGTTTGCTGATCTGTCACACCAGCAGTGCCGACATGGGCCCACTTATCTTGAAATTCGCGTTTCGCGTGCAACGGTGCACGAGTCCACGCAGTCAGGCCTGCGTCGCCAATCAGCTCAGTCCATCCGCTGACTGGATTGTTGGACGGTTTCACCTTGTCGTCGCTGGATACCGAAACGATCGAAACCGTAGTAGCCATGAAAAACGCAATTAAAATTACCAAGCCTTGATACAGGGTGCGATAAATCATGAAGGTCGCCTTGTATACTGTCACGTGATTCGAATGGTGAGACCGCTTTAGTGTAAACCCCACGGCAATTTCGCGGTACGCTTAATCAGGATTGTGAAGGGGTTGATGCATTGTCGTCCAACAGACAGTAGAGGGCGTTGCATCAAGCAGTATTTGGCAAGATAGATCGTCGCTCCGAAGGTGAAACCATGAAAGAAAGTAAAATACCACTGACGCGTCGTATCTTTCTCATGTCATCGGCCGCTTCTGCTGGATTTCTGTCATCACCCCTCGTTTCTCGCAGTGGTATCGCGCAATCGCCGTCCATGAGAATGCGGGTTGCCAGTTTCGGCGCAGCGCGGCGAGCGTGGGCGAATATCCAAGGCATCATGGCCGTTCCCAACACTGAGTTGGTTGCAGTCGCGGAAGTGGATGATCGCCACTTGACACAGGTTAGGTCTAGGTATCCGAATGCGAACGTTTATAAAGACTTTCGCCGACTGCTGGATGCTGAAGCAAAGAACCTGGATGCTGTCGTCATTGGAACTCCCGATCATATGCACGCTGCCATGGCAATGTGTGCCATGCAGGCAGGATTGCATGTCTATTGCGAAAAGCCATTAACACGAACATTGCATGAAGCTCGCACGCTGTGCAATTACGCCGAAGATAACGGTATCATTACGCAAATGGGTAACCAGCGAGCGCAGGGTGATCTGAACCAGACCACCGTTCGTGCACTCCAATCCGGCATCGTTGGAACGGTGCGGGAAATCCACTGCATGCAGGCGAAAACGTGGGGATCGATGAAACAGTTGCGCTCAGCGACTGCGCCGCCGAAAAATCTCGACTGGGACCTGTGGATCGGTGTTCGTCCAAGTCGTCCGTATGTTCCCGAAGAGTTTCATCCACGAATGTGGCGATCGCGTTTGGGATTTGGCTGTGGGAACCTTGGCGACATGGGATGTCACATCTTTCATCCGTGGTTCATGGGACTGGATGTTCAAGCACCTCTGACAGTCAAAAGCTTGGGTCCGGGCCCAGCGAATGCAGTGAGTTGGCCCACCGATGTTCGGGTTCACTGGGAGTTTGATGGTACAAAAATCAGCGGCGGGAAACCGTTCACGGTTACATGGCACGATGGTGGCCAA
This sequence comes from Planctomycetota bacterium, assembly GCA_029977825.1. Lineage (GTDB taxonomy): Bacteria > Planctomycetota > Planctomycetia > Pirellulales > Pirellulaceae > Rubripirellula. Next base: position 6,360 of record JAPOKD010000305.1, read on the forward strand.
TCCCCGCCCGACCACGTGACCAAAGCAGTCGGTGGACAGAAGAATCTGATTGATTCCGGCAGTATCATCATCGGGTCCAGCGGCACACTCATCGCGCCCCATGGTGGTGGAGCAGTGCGATTCTTTGTCGAAGGATTCGAAGAACAGAACGCCTTCGAATTGATCAAAGGTAGTAACGACCATCACGGGAACTTTGCCGATGCCATCCGAGGTGAAAATGGGGTAACGCAACCGCTTTGTCATTTTGGTTATTCTGCCCCGATGGCCGAAGCAGTGTTGGTCGGAACGTATGCCGTCCGCTTGCCGGGTGATAAGCTGCTTTGGAACACCGAGGAATTACAGTTCGCTAACTCGGAATCCGCCAACAGGCTGGTGCGTGAAAAATACCGCAAGGGA
>JAPOKD010000244.1 GCA_029977825.1 Planctomycetota bacterium
GGAATCAGCCACTCTGAATAGAATTCAAGTCATGGTGGCTAGCGTGTTATTGCAAAAATGGTGCATGTGTGAAGCGACCGAAGCGACTTGCATCTCAGCCGAAATCTGGCCGGTCGATGCATCGTGAGTTGCCAAAGGTGTTAAGCTAGGCTCGGTATGTAGATAGTAGTTGGTTTCAGGACCACGGACACGTTTTGAACACTCCTTCATCGCATTATGAAAACGCAAACCCGGGCTCAACCGACAACGGTTTGGTCAGGGGAATTCGTGCGCTCGATGAGCAAGCGTGGGCTCGGTTTGTTAATGAATACGCACCATTGATTTATGTGTGGTGTCGAAAATGCGATCTGCAGTCGGCAGATGCTCGTGACGTGTCACAACAGGTTTTTCAAGCGGTAAACCGATCAATAGCGACCTTCACTCAACTTGGTGGTGACGGCAGTTTTCGAGGTTGGCTCTTCACCATCACGCGGAATCTAATTCGCAACCATCTTACGCGAACGCTTCGTGGACCACAGGCGGCAGGCGGCACATCGATTCAGCTGCGGCTCTCGCAGGAGCCCGATTTGGTCGACGAGGAATCGCTTTCTGGAACCTCGTCGGTTGTCCGTGATTCTGCGATGCAGATGGCACTTGATGTCGCCCGCGACAGCTTTGACGATCGCACCTGGAAATGCTTCTGGCTGGTCGTAGTCGAGGAGAATCCCGCCGTTGAAGTCGCCAAACAACTCAAGATGCGGCCCGGCGCCGTTCGTCAGGCAAAGTATCGCGTCATTAAACGATTGCGACGCGATCTGGGAGATTTCCCGTAACCTTTAAATGCCTACTGCTTCAGTGTTTATGACGATGGAAAACCCGCTGGGAGCAGACTTTTTCGCCTGTAGGTGTGACGCTGCTGTGTTGTTCATGTAAATGACTCGAATAACACAACTTTCTGGATTGGCTCCATGAAATTGACATGTCCTTCCCAAGATCGGATTAGCGAGTATCTCGAAGGATCGATGAACGACACCGAGTCTGAGAAGATCTTGGACCACATCGAGGGCTGCTCGAACTGCGATCACGTTTTGACGACGATGGAGGGCGAGCAAAACGATTTGGTGAATGAGGTGTGCGAATTTGTCCGTACCGAACGCCTTCTCCAAGAGCCAGAGTTCGAGCAACTTCGGAATGCTGCCCAGTTCAGTCAGGCGGACAAGATCACCTCGGCCGATGTCGAGGAGCCTTTGGAAACGGGCAAGCGGCTGCGCGATTACCGCCTGGTGAAGAAGATCGGCGAAGGGGGAATGGGGACGGTCTATCAGGCGGTTCACATCCATTTAGCGAAGCACGTCGCGCTCAAGATCCTCCCGAGCGATAAGTTGCGGTCCAAACAATCCGTGAGCCGATTCCGACAGGAAATGCGAGCCGTCGGAAAGGTCAATCACCCGAACGTCGTTAGTGCATCCGATGCCGGCACGATCGACGGCCACCACTTTCTCGTCATGGAACTACTCCAGGGAGCTGACCTTGCCCGGATTATCCATGCCCGGGGACCTCTCGATGTAGCCGATGCGTGTGAAATCGTGCGACAGACGGCAATCGGACTGCAGCATGCACACGACAAGGGACTGGTTCATCGCGACGTTAAACCATCGAACATCATGCTGGCGCTCGATGGAAGCGTGAAGCTGCTCGACCTCGGTTTAGCCAACCTGAACAACTCAGAATTTGAATCAACTGCGAATGTCGTCGTCACCGACCAATTGACCTCGGTTGGGCAGATCATGGGCACTCTGGACTACATGGCTCCGGAGCAGATTACGGCGAGTCGGGAGGTCGACCGCAAAGCAGACATTTACGCGTTGGGCGCCACTCTCTTTCAACTGCTCACCGGGCGAACGCCGTGTGGAGATCGATCAGAAGCAACGCCAGAGCGTATTGAAGCTGTGTTGCACAAACCACCGCTGGACATCCTAACACTCAGGAGCGATGTGCCCGAAGAACTTTGCTCGCTATTGCAAAACATGCTCGCAAAGAATCCAGCGGAACGTCCAGCGTCGGCGATTGATGTCGCGGGAGAATTGGTGCGGTTCACATCGGATGCGGACTTGGGCGCACTTGCCGAGGCGTGCAGGACCAGTCTCGACATGCCGTCGGCTGATGTGGACGTCACTGACGATGTTTCCTTCGTAGTTTCACGGACCGAGTCGAAAGATGACGTCCCTCCACGGAGACCATACGCTGGGGTTGCCCTGGGCGGTCTCTTCCTCGCAGTGCTTGCCGCTGCCGTTTACTTCATTGTGACGAACAACGGCATCGTGAAGGTCGAGGTGATGGATGAATCATTCAAGGTCGTGATTGACGATGAAACCGTGACCGTCAGCGATGGCGAGAGCCAGCCAATCATGCTTCGATCCGGAGACCACAAACTGAGCGTTTGGCTTGGTGAAACTGAACTCATCACGGAGAAATTCCAGATTCGCCGTAATGGAAAGATTGTCTTCGACGTGGAGCGGTCTGAAGGTCAGGTTGTCGTCGCCAAAAACGGCGAGAGGTTCGGGGCGAAGCCAATGCCAGACAAAATGCAGCCCATTGATGTCGAGTTTTCGCCAGATGTCACCACGATGCTTGCGCATTCCGGCCAGAGCGAAGCGGAGTTCCGCAAGAAACTCCACTTGGCAATCAGCCAGGCGGCGGGCATTCCCAACGCACAATGGGAGAAATTTGCGGCAGACCCAACTGGCCCGCCGGCGATCGAGGGCTTTCCACTGTCCTATCTGCTGCTTGTTCGTCCTACTGGGCCAGCTCCGGAGACATCTAAAAAATCTGAAGGATTCCGCATGCTCGAGGCACGCGATTTGATATTTGATGCGATGTCGACCAGCAAGAAAATCGGCTATGCATCCCTGATTCAGCCGGACTACATCAAGCAAACCGTGCTTGACATCGACGCCGAATCGCAGCTCCTCAGGGGAACTGCTGAGTACGAGGCTCCAAAGCTCTACGCGGGCAAAGTCAATTTTGCGGCGCAATATGACAACGGAATGGTAAAGGTCGTCGAGTTCACTCTGCCAGAGTACCGACTCGCGATTGCCCGCGATGAGAAAGGGGTCTGGCGGGCCCACAAAGCCTCGGCCAAACCGTCAGCAGAAACAAACGCCACGCGAGCTGCTGCAGAGCAAACCGTCGCTATGCAGCCAGATGGTGCTCCAACGCGTGACGACGCGCACCAAAGAACGGTGCACTCCGCCAAGGCTGCCAAACAGATGGCGACACAGTCAGAGGAGGTAGACCGAGAAGCAAATCTCGCTGAATGGAAGCGTCAGAGGGAGAATTGGAAGCGTCTGATGAAGAATCCCGGCGAAATCAAGTCTTTGAGCGCGGAGCAGGCCGCTGAGCTGGTGACTTCTGTCAAGGGCGGCCGCCTGTTCCTTGGTGGTCTGTGGTCGATTGACAAAGGCGTGGCTCAGGAGTTGGCGAAGTTTGAAGGGTATGAGCTTAACCTTTCCGGTCTTACCGCCATTGAACCAAGCGTTGCTCGGGAATTGGTAAAGTATGCAAGACTTATTGGGCGTGGCCGCCTGGACCTTAACGGCCTGGTCTCAATCGATATAGCGGTGGCCCGTGAATTGGCGAAGTTCAGAGGCGATCTGCAGCTTGATGGCCTTACTGTTACTGATAAAGAGATCGCGCATGAACTTCTGAAGTGTGGCGGGTTATCTCTTGACTGCCTGACTTCAATTGACGTGGGCGTTGCACGGGAATTGGCGAAAATAAATTCGGAACAGTTGAATATAACCGGCCTAACTTCCATCGATCAGGAGATTGCGAGGGAATTGGCAAAGTTTCGAGGAAACATGGGAATGCGTCTTTCAAGCGTGAAATCAATTGACAAAGAAACTGCCAGAGAATTGGCAAAATATGGTGGTTGGTACGAACTAGACGGCGTGACGTCGATTGACAAAGAAATTGCTCACGAATTGGGAAAGTCTAAGTGCTGGCGCATATACCTTGGTGGCCTGACTTCAATCGACAAAGAAACTGCTCAGGAGTTGGCAAAGTTTAGTGGTGGTGGAGGGTTGATGTTTGGCCGTCTGATAGTCGACAAAGACGTGACTCATGAATTGGCAAAGCTCAAAGGCGATCTCAGTCTGCGCATCCCTAATCGTAAAGACATTGCTGAAGAAATAGCAAATTTCGAAGGACGAAGGCTGACGCTTGTCCACTTGGCTCCACTCGACCACGAAGTTCTCAAAATCCTGAAGTCAATTCCTGGGGTTCGGATACTTGGAGCTCCGCCAGAAGCCGGTGGTGCAAAGTAACGTGTTGCACTCATCAACTTCGCTGGAATGCCCTTCCCTCGTAAGTCCGAGTTCACAACCGGTCAGGTGTGAAAGGACTTCGACATTCTTCACTAAAGCCACTTCAATCAGAGATCTCTTTATGAAAGTCATCACCCAATATTTCATACGTGTATGGATGCTGGCGCTGTCGGTTCTGACGGTTGCCGCGAGTCATGCACAAGAGCAGGCTCAAGAAAAAGAATTGACTAACAGTATTGGTATGAAGCTGAAGCTGATACCAGCAGGGGCGTTTACGATGGGTTCGCCGCCAGATGAGGAGAGTTTTGACGATGATGAGTGTCAGCATCAGGTAACGCTCAGCAAGCCTTATTTCATGGGGGTGTACGAGGTGACTCAGGCCCAGTATGAAATTGTGATGGGCAAGAAACCCAGCTACTTCCACGGTGATGAGGTGGCTATCCGTCACCCGGAAACTGGTCGCATTGTTAAGGACGCGGACAGCTCAAACCACCCAGTTGAGCAGGTTTCTTGGGAAGATGCGGTAGCGTTTTGCCAGATCCTGTCATCGATGCCGAGTGAGCGAGCTGCGGGGCGTGTGTATCGCTTACCAACCGAAGCGCAATGGGAATACGCATGTCGTGCAGGTACGAAATCGGCGTACAGTTTTGGAGATAATTACAGGTCTCTTGGTGAGCACGCTTGGCACGAAGACAATTCAGGCAGAAAAACTCATCCAGTAGGTCAAAAAAAGCCGAATGCGTGGGGTCTTTATGACATGCACGGTAACGTGTGGGAGTGGTGCAGCGATGGCTACGGAAACTATCCACGTGGCGCGTCGACGGATCCTGGCCGGCGCGCTGTATCAGGGTTCTACGCCGTGTACCGCGGCGGCAGTTGGATCGGCGAGGCCGCAGGTTGTCGGTCGGCGGGCCGCCGCAGGCACTACCTGAGCTCCCGGAGCAACAGCCTCGGCTTCCGCGTGGCGTTGGCCCCAGTTATTTCTCAACCACTGAAATAAAGAACACCAATGAAAAAATCATCATCCAACAGCACTGCTGCTTACCACGCTACGGATTTTTGCTGAATGGAAAATCGCCGAGCGTTAGCGATCCGGAAACTGACGAACAATGTCCCAATCTCAACGCACGACCATCGTTAAGGCAGGCGTGTGACTGACCCACAAATTTGACAGGCTCTATGAGCCAACCTAATGAGGCGAAAGATGATTATGAAATTTTTCATTACCACACTCTTCATTCTTTGCCATGGCATTTGCCTGGCGAAGGATTTGCCTGATGGTAAAAAAAATAACTCTTCGTTAAGTGCGGAGAAGGCCGCTGAGATGATTTCAGAGGCAAATAGAGCGAATCGATATTACCTGAACCTTAACCGTCTGACATCAATTGAACCCGATGTTGCCAAGGAATTGGCAAAGCTGAAATCTGAAAGCGGAGATCTCCTCCTAAATGGCCTGACTTCTATTAACAAAGAGGTTGCTGAAGAACTGGCTCGGTTCAACGGCTACAAGCTTCAACTTAATGGCCTGACCAATATTAATAACGAAGTGGCCGGAGCACTAGCGAACTTTCAAGGGAAGGTGCTGTCTCTCAATGGACTCGCTTCCATCGACAAAGAAGCCGTGAAGGAATTGGCGAAGTTCAAAGGGGATTGGCTCATCCTTGGTTTGACTTCACTTGATAAAGAGGATGCTCGGGAATTTGCAAGGGGCGAAGGAAATGGAATGTCGTTTGATCGGCTTTCTTCCATCGACAAAGAGGTGGCCCATGAATTGTCTCGTTTCATGGGCTACATGCTCACCCTTGATGGCCTAACTTCCGTTTCTAAGGACGTGGCTCATGAGCTAGCGAAACTTCGACCGCGTTTAAATACCCCAAGCAAATTCCTCCGGCTGGATGGTCTGACTTCGATTTCCAAGGAAGTGGCTCACGAACTGGCCAAGTTCCCCGGTCAGTTGAGCCTTAGTTCCCTGAAGTCAATGAATAGTGAGGTGGCTCGGGAATTCGCACAATACCGAGGCAACAGTTTGGATCTTGTTCACCTCGAATCAATCGCTCTCGATGACCTGAACATGCTGAGATCCGCTCTACGGACACCCGTTTATGAAGACACACATTCTTTCGGCGGCAACCGGTACATGTTGCCCCGCAAACTCAAAGACGGCACAGACGCTAAAAAGAAGAATGGCAAGTTGATTCAATTCCATCAAGACGGATCGAAGATGACGGAAACTGTCTACACCAATGGTTATGTTGTTTCTCGAACTGAATGGAATGAAGAGGGAAAGCTGACGAAAGCAGAGAAATATGCTGTTGATGGATTTTTCGGTATGGAGGGGCAAAGCGTTGACACGAACGAGGAAAACAAGGATCCACAGGCCAGCACAGTTCAGTTAAATGAAACACGTCTGGATGCCTCGAACCCCTCAACTCCCTACTTAGCAAAACCTGAACGGGAATATCCGTACGACGATCTCACCTATCGCGAGGGGGTAAACAAAGAACGTATTACCTACGCCAAAGGCGAGGAGGAGCCTTTTACAGGTGTCGGGGTTAAGTACCATTCGGACGGCCGCCCAAGTTGGGAATCTCAATTCATCAACGGTAAGCAGACCAGTTATAAGCAATACTACCGGACTGGTTCGAAGTGGAAAGAAACTCGCTTCGAAAATGGCAAACCAGCGTTGACATTGACATGGGATGAAGACGGCAACCTCATCGAAAAAGAGACGTTCTAGTTCGCGATTGTCGCTTGGCGATATGGTGCTTTGCGGATGTCCATGGGAAACTTATTGACGGATAGGGTCATGAAATTTCCATGATCGCCCCGCGGTTCACCAGTCGGGTTTCACAATCTGTCAGGAGTGAAATGAATTCGACATTCTTCACTAGAGTCACTTTAGTCAGAGATCTTTTTATGAAAGTCATCACCAAAAATTTCATACGTGTATGGATGTTGTCGTTGTCTGTTCTGACGGTTGCCGCGAGTCATGCACAAGAGCGGGACGAACCACTGAATCCTGAATACGATAAGTTAGTGGAAGAGCTTGGTGATCCTTCCACCACGATTCGCGACAGTGCTTACGCAACATTGATCGAACTTGATTTGTCTGCACGGTTGGAAGTCACTGCCGCTTTAATCGGTAGTGATGCACGAGAGCGCGACATTCCGCTAAATCCTGAATACGAAAAATTAGTGGAGCAGCTTGGTGATCCTTCCTTTGCAACGCGCCAAGAAGCGTACGCAAAATTGCTCGAGATTGGGTTGTCAGCGCGGCCAGAAGTAACCGCTGCTTTGGATAGCCCAGATCTTGAAGTTCGCTATCGAACTCGATTGTTTGTCGAAAGCTTTACAGCCGCGAATCTAGGGGAGTACTTGCTGCAGAATCCAGAAGAAATCGCATCTCTGAAGCCGAGGCAAGCCCGTCAATTGGTGGACAGGTTTCCAAAGGATAGATCTCTGA
>JAPOKD010000906.1 GCA_029977825.1 Planctomycetota bacterium
CCGGATCCGCATTCCCATCCTCAGGAGGTGGATGAACGCGCTGGGGCTGGGAATCACCGTCTGAGTGATTACCTGCTCCGGTTGGGGTTGGATCCGAACTGGATCCATGTTCTTCGGCTGACATCTGGATTATTTCAAAATAGTGAAGAACGAGGTGCTGTGTTTCACGGAGCAATGCGATCAGTGTTTCCCAAGACTACTTCCGGAGACTTCCATTCTAACGACAGTTTGCGTTCTTCAGGACCTTTGCACCCGGACCCGTCAATAAACTGGGCAAGATACATCAACTCTGCCGGCGATTCGTATGGTTCTTGATCTACCGATGAAATAGGTCGATTCAGTCGTATAAGTCAATATACGTACCCGGACTGCACGGACCGTCCTATGAAAAGCAAGTTGAGAAGGCTTACCTTGGCCGCCCTCCTAATCTCGAATACCAGCATGACATTCGCAGAGGATGGTGCAACCACAGTTGGCGATTTACCTGAATACGAGGTTAATTCCAAGGTAATTCCTGCGTTTCCCGCTGCAGGCCCCTCAACAAATCACGTAGGTGACCTGAATTTCATAGGAGCCGACGGTCCTAACACGGTATCGGACCTGGGCTCGAATTACGTCACCGACGACGGTTCCAATGTCGTCTCGGATCTTGGCACGAACGTGGTTGGCGATGTGGTCCCCAGTTTTACCCCCGCCGGTGAGCGTGGAACCGTAGTCATCGGTTTGGCTCCGAGCATGCTAACCGACGTCCCCGAGAGTGCTCGCTCAAATTTTGTCGAAGCCGTGCCGTTGCCGATTATCACGCCACGAACAACCGTTGTCTCGGACGCTCTAATTGATCCGTCCGAAGTAGCAGCGGCAGCAGACTCAGCCAGCGACTCACCAAAAGCAGGCACGAAGACGTCGAAGGCTGAGGAGAAAACATCCACTCCGGATGACATGGAAATTGTCACGGTCCAACCTTTCCAGGCGATCGGCTTCAAATCTGAAAGTACCCCGGAACCTGAATCAAAGATCACCACCAACTGCGATTGCGGTGATAGCTGCGACGGGGGCTGCGACTCTTCGCACCACTCACGGCTTGGGCGGCTTTTTGACGGATGTCCAGACGACAGTTGGCTGAGCACTGAATTTCTGCTGTGGCACACACAGGATAGGGACTCACCGGCTCTCATTGCCACCTCACCGGCAGGCACATTCCCCGTCTTGCCAGACGCTCAGGTCGTATTCGGTGACAAGCTCGAGGGTGAATTCTCTGGTGGTTTCCGACTTGATACGGGAAAATATCTGACCGACAACTTTGCTGTGGGTGCTCGTTTCTGGATTCTTGCAAACAATAACGACTCGTTTTACGCTGATCCTCGTCCCGACCAAATCTCAATGGGTCGCCCATTCTTCAACACTGTCTTCGGCATCGAGGATTCACTCGCTATCAGCGGGCCTGGAAGCAGCATCATTGGCAACGCTGTCGGTACAGGAATCGAGGGAACAATATGGGCTGAAAGCGCTGTAAACATGTGGGCAGCAGAAGCCTATACGCGGCTACGCCTGAACTGCAATAAAAATTGCAAAGTCGATTTCCTCTCTGGATACTCGCATCTGAATCTGGAAGATGTTCTCAGAATCAGCAGCCGAACCATTGCCAACCCCAGCGACTATCGATTTCACGATACTTTTGAAACACGCAATCAGTTCAATGGCGGCCAACTCGGGTTTGAGCTGGCTTTAACCGAGGGTCGTTTGACATTCCGATCGATGACGAAAGTTCATCTTGGGAACATGAACCAGCGAGTATTTATTGATGGAAGTCACTCTGTCACGTTTCTTGGAGATCCTGTCGATTACTACGACGGCGGTCTACTGGCGCAGGGCAATCAGGGAACCTATGAACGGAACAAGTTCGCCTTCATTCCCGAAGTCAACTTCAAGCTTGAGTATTGCACCCGCAAGAACGTAAAACTGACTCTCGGCTACAGCTTCCTGTACTTCGATAACGTGGCCTTGGCGGGTTCACAGGTCGATCGCAATATCGACCCATTCCCTGTCCTTGTTCCCGGCAGTGCGTTCTCGGATAACCCTTCCTTCACGTTCAATGATTCAGGGATGTGGGTGCAAGGCCTTGATTTTGGCGTCCGCTGGGACTTCTAAGCTGCACCGCACGCGGCAAAGTATGCAGGCACAAACGCAACTTTTTAAAACAAAGCCAGATCAACTTCTACAGCGTGAGACATGGGTCTTCACGCTGTTTTTTTTGAAGCACGCGGAAAGCAAAACTCATCTGATCACAAGCATTTCATGTCCAATGTTCACATCGCACTCGGTTTATGGCCCATTGCCGGCATCACAACGCTGGGAGTCACAGCAAAAGATGCCAACCTGACTTTAGCTGCGGCCATCGAATCAGGTATCACCACTTTTGATACTGCCTTCAGTTATGGCTTTGAGGGCGAGAGTGACCGACTGCTGGGCCGTAACATCAAGGGACAGCGTGAACAGTACACGATTATCGGAAAAGTGGGACAACGATGGGATAATCATCGAAAGCGTGTCATCGATGCATCAAAACAATCACTCCTCAGGGATGCCGAGACTTCCCTACGCCGCATGAAACTGGACTACTTCGATACACTCATGCTGCATAGCCCTGACCCTAATATCCCGCTGGAAGAATCGGCTGAGGCAATTTCCCAATTGCAAGAGCGAGGACTTTGCAACAAAACAGGGATCTGCAACGTCA
>JAPOKD010000240.1 GCA_029977825.1 Planctomycetota bacterium
ATTCATAGAGGAGCGCTAAGTTGCATGAGCCGACGGATAAGGCTCGGTTTCGATGTGGGGTTTGTCGGTTGGTAAGTTACCGCTGATGTCCCAAGTGGTCTACTTCAAACGGGCTTACCGCATCGCACAACGGCCTTCAATTTGTCGGATATTCGGGTCACGTTCAGTTTACAGGTATGTCAGAGTTGTTGGCAACGGAAAAAGCGACTCGATACGAGGCTGTGAAGCCGACTTAGCCGCTGTATCTTGCCTGAATTGGCACTTTGCCAGCCCGAAATCTTACCATCAGGTGCCTGTTGAGACGCCGGCAGGTGTGGCAACCGTGGAACGAAACGAGCAATTGTGCCCATTCCAACCGCTCGGCAGGGTCACGAATTGTACCTCGCCAAGGTTTTGCCAGCATTTTATTCGCAGACTCTCTCGGCTGAAGTAAGTGGGCCTGGCTGGCTGGATCGATGCCAGTGAGGCTCAGCCTGCTGGCTGCACGCGATTGCGGTAGAACCGATTTCCCAGAATTTGTTCCAGCAGAAAGATTGCCAGTGCAAGCAGAATGGCCGGCGAGTGTAAGGAGACTCGTTGGGTTGCTTTGTTTTCAGCAAATTCAATCCCTTCGCGGTCTGCCACCAGATTGTATCGTTCCGGTCCGAATATTTGATCGAGTTGATCCTCGCCTATTCGTTGCAGGGAAAGAGCGCTGGCGGGCACATTAGTTGAAAAACCGGCACCCGGTTCCAGCCCACGGATCCAGTAGATGCCAGAGCGAGATGTGTCTGTGAAGGTAATCCGTTGGTTCGTTGGTGTGACGTTGAATGGGACAGGAGGTTGATTTGCAGGTGGAAAAATCTGGATTTTCTGCGTCAGGCTTGCATCACCCGTAATCCCGTTGGGGTCATCGATCTGGTTGGCTGAGATTACTTTGGGTTGACCGACAAGCAACATTGATTCATTACTTCCACGCTGCGTCAGGTATTCGATACTTTGTCTTGTCAGTAACCAAGCCGGCCATGGATCCGTACCGAACAGTGCATTCCAATTTCGGGTCTTACTCGACAGTCCTGGCAGTGGTGTGCTGAGAACAACGATTCGGCCTGGTGTGTTGCCTGACTCGCTGGAAACAAGTCGAGAAGTCATGGCAGCGTGTTCTGTACCGGCGTATTGAATCAGAACGTTATCCTGCTCCGTTGTTTTCAGTTGCCAATATTGCTGCACACGAAAATCGCTCCACGGCGTGTTGTTGGTGAGTACCGCAGTAACCGGGTTGCTGCCGGCCTTGATCTGAAAAAAAGTACCGGGATCAGGTACTCGCCAGCGCCGTACCAGAGTAGGAGTGAACTTCGAATCAACATTCGACCCGTTGACTGCGGGTCCCAATGCCACAAACACGCCGCCGCCGGCACTCGCGTAGTCAGAGACATTTGTGTCTTCAAGCACGTCCCTGGGAGGATCGAGAAGCAGGATGGCTTCGAAGTCCGTCAGGCGTACAGCGGGGAGATCTGTAAATCCGATACGTTCTACACGAAATTCTGCATCTTCTTCGTCCGACAGGCCGGCAGATGCAGTCATGATTTGACTGATAATCAGAGATTCATCGGGATCATCGCAGACGAGTAGTACCTTGGATGGTGGCAAGACCTCAAGGGTGAAGTAACGACGATCATCGATGGAGATTCCATCGTCACCTATCAGTATTATTCGTCCGTGATGCGTGCCAGTTTCGAGTGCAGGTATTGTCAGTAGCAGTTCGCTTGATCCGCCATTGGCAACCTGGACACTGGTGCGATCGACACTTTCTGGCTTTGGCAGGACGACGTTCCCATTGCGTATCACCGGCAAGGCGGCATCAGTTTGGAAGAGTTGCAATTCGGCCGTGACCGAGTCGGTTTCAAGACCACTGAAGGACTCGAACGTCAACATTGTCGAGACTGAAACGGGCGAGCCACGTGGTGGCGTTCGATCGGATAGTTTTGGAATGGAAAGCGAGCGGTTAAATCCTTCAAAGTCTCCTGTGTCAAATACGGTCAAAGAGATGGTCGGGGTGGCATCCAGCAGGTTCAGCATGCTGCTGTCATCAATGGCATCGTTCCATGTAGCCTGTGATAAGTCGCTCAACAGCAGGATTTGGCGATTCGGTATATCACTTTCACGCACTAGACTTGCTGCGGCATCTAGCCGTGAGGCGATGGACTGGGTTGTTTCCACCGGTGTTAACTGTTCGATTTTGGAAATCGCATTCGCAGTGTCCATGGAGAAGGAAGCCACTTGCGAAGAGCGATCGAGAATGGCAATTCGACTGGTACGTGGTAAACGCGTTACCATCCAGGTCGCGACATCCTTCATCCTCGTGATACGGTTGTCATCAGGAGTTTTCCATGACGATGAAGGTGAGTTGTCGAGGATGATTGCGATCGCAACCGGTTCGATTGAATCGATTGCCGGTGCTGGGCCCGAGGCATAGGTGTAGCCTCCCCAAATCAAGGCAATGAACAACAGCACGACTCCAGCACCGCCAAGGCTATACGTTGTGGCCCTAGCCTGCCTGCGCGAAAGAGCGATCGTTGCCATCAACAATAAGGCAAGGCTTGCAAGCGAACAGATACCGATCGTTAGCCAAGTGATTGACAGTGACTGGTGAATCGCAGGTCTTGCCAGGGCAATCGCAAGCATGGCGACAGCGAGTATACGAAGTGCCAGCAGCCACCAGCGTCGAACACGCAACCGGCTGCGATTGGAGTCAACGCGTTTGGTCAGGAAACGTATGGATGGAAAAACAACTTTTCTTGGTTCTCGACGCGCGATCAAATGCAGCACGACCGGGACGGTTATCGTCGCCAGTCCGAACAGTAGGGTTGCATTCAGAAACGTCACGGTGCGTTGCAGTTACAGGCGGTATGAGGAGGTGAATTTGAAGGGTTAAATGTGTTGTTGCCAGGACCTGACCCTCAGGGACACAGGACGAATCGATTCGACGGTTGCGCATCTGGTCGCCCGTGGCGACGGTATTCGTGGCCTGCTAAAAACGACTTTGCCGCTGGATCAGGTATTCCGTAAGCGCTTTGTCGAAGGGCATGCTAGTGTCGAGAGGAACATAATCGACTCGGAGATTGTTGCAGCCTTCGCGATATGCATCTCGAAAAACCTCGATCTGCTGCAGGTAGTCATCCCGAAATCCCGTTGCGTCCACAGAAACGGTTTCGCCACTTTCTGAGTCTTCAAACTGTACGGGACCCTCATACGGAAAATTGACTTCGGCTTCGTCCATAACGTGAAACACAATCACATCATGTCCGCCATGCTTCAACCTGGCCAAAGCGGAGATGATCTCTTCTGGGGCACCCTCGTCGTCGGTTGTAGGTAACAGGTCTGAGAAGAGAATGACAAGTGAGTGTTGCTTCAGCATCGCTGCCAATTGAATTATGCAGGCAGCCAGATCGGTTTTTCCTGTTGGTTTCAGTTTGGATAACTGCCCCATGACATCTCCGATGTGACCTCGGCGACTGCGGGCGGGTAGTCGAGCCTGCATCTTTTCATCAAAAGTGATCAAACCCACAGGGTCTTGCTGCATTGTCATCAGGTAAGTGAGTGATGCCGCGAGACATGTACAGTACTCGAACTTGTTCATCGTCTGCTGTTCGGTGAATCCCATCGACTTGGATAAGTCGATCACCAAATACGCGGTCAGGTTGGTTTCTGCCTCAAAACGTTTGATGAAGTACTTGTCGGTTTTTGCGTAAGCCAGCCAGTCGATCAATTTCGGATCATCACCGCGGTTGTATCGCCGATGTTCGCTGAACTGGACTGAAAATCCGTGGAATGGGCTGGAGTGCAGACCCTGTAAGAACCCTTTCACCACCATGCGTGCGCGCAAATCCAGACGCTTGATCTGTTGTAGCGATTCGGGTGAAAGCAACGCTGTCATATGTGTTTTGGCTCTGGCAAACGCCTTTATTTTGTCGGCGCGAGTTTTTCCGGTTCAGGTGGGACGATGTCTTCCAGTAGTCGCATCACAATCGCATCGGTATCCATTCCTTCGGCTTGGGCTTGAAAGTTGGTAGCCACACGATGTCGCAAAACTGGTAGAGCGATTCGTTTGATGTCATCAGGATCGATGCTGAAACGGCCATCCATTGCGGCGATGGCCTTCGCGCCCGCAATCAGATTTTGTCCAGCGCGGGGACCTGCACCCCAGTCAACCAGTTCCTGGACATATTCGGGAGCCGTGGGATCCTTTGGGCGGGTTGCACGCACCAACTTCGCGGCATACCTGATGACGTAAGGATTGACTGCGATACTGGAAACCAGTTTTTGAATGTTGAGGATCGCCCGTGAAGAAAGCACTTTGTTGACTTTCACAGACTCACCGCGTGTCGTAGCCGTCAGGATCTGTTCTTCTTCATCTGCAGTGGGATAACCGACCTTGATGTTGAACATGAAACGGTCGAGTTGTGCTTCAGGAAGAGGGTAAGTGCCTTCTTGTTCGATCGGGTTTTGGGTTGCGATTGTGAAGAAGGGTGCGGGTAGTTTGTAGGTGTCGCGTCCAACTGTTACTTGCCGTTCCTGCATGGCTTCCAGAAGGGCGGCCTGCGTCTTGGGAGGCGTTCGGTTGATCTCGTCCGCAAGCAGAATATTGGTGAAGATCGGACCTTCCACGAACCGGAAGCTTCTTTTCCCCTGTTCATCTTCTTCCAAAACTTGCGTTCCGGTGATATCCGATGGCATCAGGTCAGGTGTAAACTGGACACGCTTGAAAGAAACGTCGAGAATGTCGGCGAGGGTGCTGACCATCAGTGTTTTTGCAAGTCCTGGAACTCCCTCGAGCAGGCAGTGACCGCGAGTGAAGATCGCAGCCAGCAGTTGTTCGATGGTGTCGCCTTGGCCGACAATGACCTTGGCTAACTCTGATCGCATGGTTTGTTGGTGATCAGAGAATTCTCGCAACACATCCCCAAGATTCCGCGACCCTGATGGGCCTGCGGAAGTTGGTTTGGGGGAAGGTTGATTTGGTGGAGGTGGTGGAGGAGAGCCGCTCATGATGGAAAAGAAACAATCCTTTGCGGAAACACGACCAATGCTTTTCAGGGTTGCACTGAGGTCGCTGGGTATTGCAATGACAGACATCTGCGTCGCTGACAGCTACCGCTATCTTAGACCGCTGGGGCAGATTGCGGGAAAGGGGGGCCAGTTATGGATCATTCTGGTTTGTCTCGGAATGGTGCTGATTCCTCGACAGCAAGCCTCGGCAGACATCGATACCAAGGCAGTTCAGCGATCGATTACCCGTGGAATTGCCTATCTTCGCAAGTCACAAAATGCTCGAGGTGGGTGGGAAGAATATGGAGGCCAGTCCTGTGGCCTCTCAGCCTTATGCACCTTGGCGATGTTGAATGCGGCGGTTTCCCGGGAAGATCCCGATATTGTGCGGGCAATGAGGTATCTCCGGACATTCGAGCCCAATGAAACCTATTCGGTGGCGCTGCAAACGCTGGTATTTTGTCAGCTTGGTGCTGCTGGGGATCTGCCCCGCATTCGCCGAAACGTTGACTGGCTTGTCAAAGGGCAAAAGTCTGCCGGACCCGAAGATCGGATTGGAAGCTGGGATTATGGAAGTCAGCGCGGCGCCGGGGATCCATCCAATTCGCAGTTTGCCTTGTTGGCGCTGGGTGCGGCTCAGGACCGTGGTATCAAGATCGATCCCGTGGCTTTTCAAAAAGCTCATCGCTACTGGACCAATCGCCAGCAAGCCAATGGTGGATGGGCGTATGGCAGTGGCAGGCGGACTTCGGGAAGTATGACTTGTGCGGGAATTGCATCGGTGATCATCGCAGGCAGTCGTCTGGATTCTGATGCTGGTAGGAACCGAATCCAGTGTTGTGGAGGCAGCACTACGGACGAACAGGTGATCGAAAACGGAATCCAATGGATCGGCAGAAATTTCACCCTGCAAGTTAATCCCGGCGGGGACTCCATGACAAAGTTTTACTATCTGTACGCGCTTGAGCGTGTTGGGCGTTTGTCCGGACGCCGCTTCATTGGTGACCATGACTGGTATCGTGAGGGCGCGGAATACCTGATCGGTATCCAGGATGAGTTTCAGGGATACTGGTCCAATGTGGGATCAATGGAAAGCACTGTCGTCGCCACTTCTTTCGCGTTGCTATTTCTCAGCAAAGGGAAGCGACAAGTGGTCGCGGGCCGGCTTCAGTATGGAAATCCGGAACTCCAAGCTCAGTGGAACCAGCATCCTGATGGCTTGCGACAGCTGGTTCGGCATGTCGAACGTGATTGGGGGCGAGATCTTACCTGGCAGACTATCGATGCGAACAATGCGAGCCTGGAAGATCTGCTGCAGGCTCCTGTCCTCGTTGTGAGCGGAACAGAAGCATTACCAGTGACCGACAACTTATCTGAGCGACTCAAGCAGTATGTGGATCAGGGTGGCTGTATCCTCTTTGAAGCTGAAGGCGGTGACGGGTGCGGAGATGCCAGTGGTTTTGAACGTAGCGTGAATCAGTTGTGTCAGAGCTGGTTTGAGGGAGCGGGCTTGGAACGTTTGCCGCCTGGGCATCCTATCTGGTCTGCTCAGCATAAAGTCGATCCAACGGTGATTGGTCCAGACTTTTGGGTATATGGCGTTCAAGCCTGTTGCCGTACCGCTGTTTTTTATGTGCCCCAAAGTTTGTCATGTCGCTGGGAATATGGTGATCTGCTGTTCCACCGAGATCGTGGTGGAGAGCAACTGCGAGAACAGGTTCAGTCCGGAATTCAGATCGGAGAAAATCTGATCGCTTATGCCACCGGCCGTGAATTGAAAGACAAGCTCGAGCAACGTACGATTCTTCCAGCGGGACCTGTCGGTGACGTACCGCGAGACGTGGTGGAGGTGGCAATGCTATCGCTTGACGCGGGTGGGCAAGAAGCTCGCCGTGCGCTTCCGAATGCGATGGCTTTGATCGCTGCCCGTATACCGATTTCGTTGGCCTCCCCTGCCAAGCCTGTCAGCTTGGATTCTCAGCAGTTAAACGATGTCCCGTTTCTCTGGATTCATGGGCGTACAGATTTCAGCTGGGATGAGACAGAACGCAAACTGCTTCGCGATTATGTGCAGCGTGGCGGGATCATTCTTGGTTCAGCGGTTTGTGGCAGTCAGGCTTTTAGCGACGCATTTCGACGAGAAATGGCGAAAACGCTACCTGATTCACCTTTGCAGGCAATGCCGGCAGATCATCCCGCGATCCGGGCAACTGGTGGGTTTGATCTTCGCCAGGTGACGATTCGGACCCCAGCTGGCGGGGGCAATCAAGGAACGCGTCGAAAGGGGCAGCCCGATCTCGAATTCGCCGTGGTGGACGACCTGGCAGCAGTATTTTTTTCCCCCTTGGACTTGAGTTGTGCCTTGGAAAGCCCGAATTCAATCCAATGTCCCGGCTACAACACTGAGGATGCGGCCAAAATCGTCGCAAATCTTGTGCTTTTTGCTCTACAGCAGTAGCTGGGAGGTGGTGAGGATCGGTTTTTCGAAGCTCTTCCGTGATCTGAGACGGCTTATCCTGCGGTTTTTCAGCAAAGCTGAACCAAGAAACGTTGCTAACGTGGTCATTTCTACTTGCCGAAATGGCCTCTCTACTGCAATAATCGCCACTCGAAATTTCCATATTGCCCAAATTAGCCGATAACCCGAGCCCTCCCGATGGCCAGAAGTAAGAAGAAAGCTGAAACGATTTTTCTCGTGTGTGAAGAGTGCGGCGACTACAACTATTCCGTCAGGAGAAAGCCCGGCGGAGAGAAACTTCGCGTCAAAAAGTATTGCCCGCGTTTGCG